>NZ_JBMLRC010000391.1:0-20567 GCF_049241225.1 Emticicia sp. | reverse complement strand
TTTTTCTTAATCAATACAACTTAAGATCACATCACAGGCAAATTTTATTTCTTCTTCGGTAATGATTAATGGCGGTGCAATTCTCATCGAATTGTCACAGTATAAAAACCAATCGGTAATTACTCCTTTTTCGATGGCACGATCAATTATTGGCTTTAATACCTCAAAACTTTCAAATTCAACCGCGAGCATCAATCCGATACCTCTTACATCTTTTATTTTGGGATGAACTAATAGCTTTTTAAAAAGTTGTGATTTTTGCTCAATAAAACTACAATCTATTGATTTACAGGCTATTCGATTACAATCTTTCTGACAATTATTGGGATCATACAATAAATTTTCTTCAAAAATAACATTAAGAGTAGCCAAAGAAGCAGCACAACTCACTGGGTGCCCCCCAAAAGTTGTAATATGACCTAAAATAGGGTTATCTTTTAAAACAGCCATTATTTCATTGGGTGCTATAAATGCTCCAATGGGCATTCCTCCACCCATTCCTTTTGCACATAGTAAAATATCTGGATGAACACCGTAATGATCAAATGCCCAAAATTTACCGGTACGTCCAAATCCACTTTGAATTTCATCAAACACCAACAATGCACCTACTTCAGTACAACGGCTCCTCAGTGCATGTAAATAGTCATGATTGGCGGCTAAAACCCCAGACTCCCCACCTACTGGTTCGAAAAATACTGCTGCCGTTCGGTTTGTAATTTTCTCTAGATCATTAAAATCATTTCTCTCAATTTTATCAATCGAAGACAGTAAAGGACGGTAATTACGCTTAAAATGTTCATCGCCAAGTGATAAAGCACCTTGAGTAGACCCATGATACGCTTTATTGCAGGATACAATATTTGTTCGTTGTGTGAATCTTTTAGCCAATTTCATAGCACCTTCTACCGCTTCAGTACCCGAATTTGTAAAATAAACATTATTCAATGATGTATGACCAAGTGTCTTACAAAGTGCTTCTGCTAGATGCACTTGTGGGGCTTGGATGTATTCACCATAAACCATTAAATGCATATAATTATCCACCTGATTCTTTATTGCTTCGACCACCTTGGGATGTCGATGGCCAACATTACTTACGCCGATACCTGATATTAAATCGATGTATTTTTTAGTTTCACTGTATAAATAAATTCCTTCCGCTTTCTGAATTTCAAGTGCAAGTGGGAAATCGGAAGTTTGTGCTACATTTTGCAAAAAAAGTTGACGCGTTGTCATAGAGTATGTTGATTTTTTTTACAAATTTGGCACAAAAAAAACTCGCATGCAAAGCCCACGAGTTTTAAGTACTAACCTATTATTTATGAGTCGTTAATTACTCCAAAACATACCTGTTACAGAATAAATTCTACATACAGAGAATGACTATTAATTTTTCAACTTACCAATCCCGACACGCTTATTAATAATCTATACCACGAAAATAATAGATAAATCTTAAGCTACAATACACATGAGACAAAATGCCTAAATCTTGCGACTATCATGATTTACTACCTATTTTTCTCAGTAATTCGTCAGAAAACTGTTCACTAACTGGGATCAAATGCGTACCGATACTGATTTTGAGATTTCGAATTGATTCTATTTTGTTGAGAGAAACGATATATGATTTGTGCACACGCATAAAAGGCATAGCCGCAAATTTTTCTTCTATGCTTTTCATTGTCATACGAGTGATTATCGGACGAGGCTGTGTACTGATATATATTTTGATGTAATCTTTCAATCCTTCTATATACAGAATATCGGCATACTTAACTTTTACCAAAGAATACTCAGCATTTACGAAAAAATGCTCTTCCTGTACAGCCTTGGTTGTATGTGTATTTTCTTTAAGCAAAAAAAGCTCGTTTGCACGATTACATGCTTTCAGGAATCGCTCAAATGAAACGGGTTTCAGTAGGTAATCAATTACATTAAGATCAAAACCTTCGATTGCGAATTGGTCATAGGCGGTTACAAAGATGATCATCGGATTTGAAACCATGCTTTTTACAAACTGTACTCCCGTTATACCTGGCATCTGAATATCAAGAAAAATCAAATCAATATTTCGATTTTCAGCTTTTTCTTTTTGTATCAGCTCAATGGCCTCAAAGGCATTTTTACATCTTCCAACAAATTCTAGATACGGCACTTGCAAGATATTATCTTCCAATAAATCAAGTGCTAAGGGTTCATCATCAACCGCTATACAACGCATATTTATAAAAGCGAAATCGCTCGTTTTGATTAATAATAGGCAGGTATTGTTTACTACAAATAATATAATCTAAAGAATAACCTATCCAATCTTCAATATTAAGATTTTAATGGTTTAAATTCTCACAATTAGACTAAAAAATCACATATTTCTTCTAAAAGAATCAAACTATTTGAAATTTAGTTTCAAATCAGTCATGTAAAGATTATTGTTTTCGCTTACGTTTAACTCGTATTGCTTCGGATACAGCAATTCCAATCGTCTTTTTACATTGTTTAATCCAATACCCGAGGCACCATCTTTTGCTTCTTTTTTATCGGTACTAAACTTATTCGTCACTTTAAAATGCAGCTCATAATTTGTTGCATTAAGCTCAACTTTTATAAACGGATCTTCGATCATCCCTACTCCGTGTTTGAATGCATTTTCAACGAAAGGAATCAGAAGCATTGGCTCGATACTTTTGCTTGAACTTAGGTAATTCACATGAAAGTCGATATTTACGTAATCGCCAAACCTCACTTTCTGTAAGTCTATATAATTAGATAAATACTTAACTTCGTTCTCGAGTGAAATTCGTTTATCGTCTTTTTCATAAAGCATATATCTTAATAAATCTGACATTTTTAATAAAACAGGTTCGACTAAATCAGACTTTTTACGATTTAATGACACTAAACTGTTCATTAAATTGAACATAAAATGTGGTGATATCTGGGACCTCAAGAACGACAATTCAGATTTCAGCCGTTCGTTTTCGTTTTCACGCTGAACTTCTTGTTGTTTTTGATAATCGGAAAAAAAACAATAGGAGGCACTAATTCCGAATACATAGAGATACTGAATAAAGGCATTTACATAAAATAGACTTTTATTTATATCGCTACCAACAAAAATGATGCGAACAATATACCTACCCCATAATAGAACCAAAATTACGGCAATTAGACTTAAAAAATACCTAATAGGCTTTTTTTTATAAATTTTAGGAAATAAGACCTCCGAATTGATATAAAAAAGAATTATCGATGAAATAGAAACGTATAACCAATATGTTGTATTGGTATATGGACTTACTCTAGTTCTTGATGAATCATTTTGAAAGGCATTTAGTAAAGGCAATGCAGTGTATCCAATCCACATAATTATGTGTAAGAATACATAAAGGTATCTGTTTTTAAACATTTTTGTTAACGAGTGTAAGGTAAGTTAGTAAGAGTTGATACAAGTATAAATACTTATGATTAAACTTATATTATTAAAAGATAAATCAATTAGAAGTCGAGACTTAGCAATGCTATTAAGCGACAAAAGCCCTCATAAAAAAATGAAGGCTTTTACCGACTACAAATAATTACTGATTTTTATCCTCTACAAATCGTACACACAATGCAGCTATTAAAAAACATACTCCTCCACCGACTACGGCAAAAATTGCTTGATTATCATATACATTCTTGACAATTGGACCACCAATGATCCCATTGATAATCTGTGGGATGGTTATGAAAAAATTAAAAATTCCCATATATATTCCCATTTTCTTGGCAGGAATTGAACCTGCTAAAATTGCATATGGCATGGCCAGGATACTTGCCCATGCAAAGCCAACCCCAATCATTGGGAGTATTAGCCATTGATAATCACTAATAAAATAGATTGAAATCAAACTTAAGCCACCAATAATCAATGAATAAGCATGGGTATTTTTTCGACCAAATTTGTTGGCCATTTTAGGCAAAAAGAAAGCATAAATAGCTGAAACTGCATTATAAACGCCAAAAATTACTCCTACCCAATTTCCTGCGGTGTTGTATGCTTCAGAACTTGAATCAGAAACTGGGAGTTTGTAAATATGCTGTGCAATGGCAGGTGTCATGAAAACCCACATCGAAAACAAGCCAAACCAAGAAAAAAACTGAACCAAGCCGAGCTGCTTCATTGTTTTTGGCATTTGCCCAAAATCTTTGAAAATATCAAAGAAACTACCCTTATCGGTTTCGAGTTCTTCGCCTTCAAATTCGGCTTGCTCTTTCGGAGAATATTCTGGTGTCTTGATAATCGTCCAAACAATACAGGTTAGTAAGAATACCGCCCCGATTATAAAAGACAATACCAAACTAAAAGGTACTTTTCCTGCCTCGGCACTTTTTTCAAAACCAAACCATTCGGTTAGAACGTAAGGTAGCCAAGAGCCAACCACAGCTCCAATACCTATTAATACCGTTTGAATTGAAAAACCAAGTGTTTGTTGTGAACTATTTAATTTATCAGCAACTAATGCTCTGAATGGTTCCATAGCCACATTAAACGAGGCATCCATAATCATCAAGAAGCCAGCACCTACCCACAGTGCAGGAAGAATACTCACAAACATATCGGCATTGGGCATCAGAATCAAACCAATGGAGGCCAAAATTGCTCCCGCTAAGAAAAACGGTCTTCTACGTCCGAGCTTAGTCCATGTTTTATCGCTGTAGTGCCCAATAATTGGCTGAATGACCATTCCTGTAAATGGTGCTACCAACCAAAACCACGAAAGATGCTCTACATCAGCTCCAAAAGTTTGTAAAATACGACTGGCATTGGCATTTTGAAGGGCAAATCCCATCTGAATTCCTAAGAATCCAATACTCATATTCCAGATTTGCCAAAAGCTTAATAAGGGTTTACTTTTTTTAGAAGTCATTTTTTGTAAGGTTAAAGTTGAATATATTTTTGATTATCGAATTTCCAAGACAGTCACACTATTAGCAGGCAAAGTCAACCTGATTGCCTCTTTAGTTGAGATTGATTTAGTTTGCTGATTAATTACAGCAGAATTCATTTCTTTTTCAAATATAGTTTTTACCGAATAACTCACTGGTTCATTGATGTTAATTTTCATCATTTCCCAAGCCCCTTGTGGAATAAAAACGCCCGTATCGTATGACTTTTCTAAGTCAAAGTTGCAAACAAATAATAATCGGGAGTCGGCACTCTTTTGGTTATCAGTAAATCTTAAATAACTAAATATTTTTTGGTCGTTGTAATTTACGGTCTGGCCATTTCCGTTCACGTATTGCAAATCGTAGAATTTACCGTCTTTTACTGCTTCATTTTCATTCGTAAACTTTAAAATTTCGGCATAAATTTTACGCAAAGATTTTTGTTCGGCTGTCAATTTTCCACCATCGTATTGATGGTTATTGACCCAATTCTGAAACTCGGGAACTCCCCAATAATCGAACATTGTTGTTCGACCATCTTCCCCGCTAAATCCTTCTGCAACTGTTGGTTTTACCCCTACCTCTTGACCAAAATAAAGCATCACTGGCCCAGTATGCAGTGCAGCACTAACAACCATAGATGGAATAGCTTTGAATGGGTTATTTGCAAATTGTTTAGACGCAATACGTTGTTCATCATGATTTTCTAAAAATCGAAGCATTCGGTTAGAAAAATCACCCGATTCATTTTGCCATACCCCCGTTATATCATTTGCATTACCATGCCCTTCCATCAATCTTCGTAGTGCGTCATAGAGTCCGACTTTATCATATAAATAATCAAATTTACCCTCAAAAATATACTGACGATAAGTTTGTGGATTATAGATTTCGGCAATAAATACGATATCTGGATTAACTTTCTTGATTTCTGGAATCACCCAGCCCCAAAACTCAAACGGAACCATTTCTGCCATATCGCATCTGAATCCATCAACTCCTTTCTTTGCCCAATATGCCAAAATATCTCGCATTTTCGACCAAGTATCTGGAACAGACTCAAAGTGCTTCGATTTATTGTTCAGATAATCAACCCCATAATTTAGTTTTACCGTTTCAAACCAATCATGGATACTTGGTCTAGCTGAAAACACATCATTGCCAGTGGCTTTTGCCGGAATTTCAGTGTAGTTTTCTTTAGGTAATACGGGTGGATTTACTCCATCAGGTACTACAAACATTTGATCCTTTATGTAATAAAAATTATTATTTGGATCAAATGATTTGGATTTATCATCGTCTTGCCCAAAATCTTTAATTCCCTTTGGCTTATTATCTGAGTGGTAACCTCTAGCTACGTGATTAGGTACAAAGTCAATGATTACTTTCAAACCATTCGAGTGGCTACGCTTCACCAGTGCGTCAAATTCTTTCATCCGATTTTTCACATCCACCGCCAAATCTGGGTCTACATCATAATAATCTTTGATGGCATAAGGCGAACCCGCAATTCCTTTCACAACTAACGGGTTATCTTGTGGAATACCATTGTTAGAATAGTCGGTCATGGTGGCGTGCTCAATAACTCCTGTAAACCACACGTGTGAAACTCCGAACTTTTTTAGTTCTTGTAAAGCCTTATCGTTGATGTCATTGAATTTGCCACATCCATTCTCTTCAATCGTACCATAAAATTTGTTTGTTGTTTTTAGATTACCGAAAAGGCGGGTGTAAATTTGATAAACTACTAATTTGTCGGTCTTAGGTAAGTTAGATTTTTCTTTGGTCATTTCTATTGATTTTTGAGCTACTGCAAAATGGCACATTGCCAAAAAGACAATCGCAATTGTTTTATTCATTTTACGTAAGGTTAAAGTTAGTTTCAAATCTAAACAGGATTTTTTTATGAAAAAATAGTTTGTTTGTGTTATTTTGCCATATAAACGAATACTTTAACACTTATGAAAACACCTCAACGACTGCTCCTTCTTGTTTTTGTACAATTAGGACTGTACTACCATGTCTTTGCACAAAAACCTGACATTCAACGCATTAACCCTACTAATTGGTGGGTTGGCATGAAAAATCCCAATCTTCAAATATTAGTTTATGGCAAAAATATTAGCTCAGCTAAGGTTAGTTTGAAACCGTATGCCGGTGTAAAACTTCTCAAAACTCAGAAGGTTGAAAACCCAAATTATGTTTTTATTGATTTAGACATCACAAAAGCGGCAAAGGCAGGAAACCTGCAATTTATTTTCAATAACGGTACCCAATCATCGACCGTAAATTACGAATTACGTTTGCGAACTGCCAAGCCTCAAGCTGTGAGTCAGGCCGATGTAGTATATTTATTAATGCCCGACCGCTTTGCCAACGGCGATGAATCGAACGATAAATATGATGACATGTTCGATACCCAAGCCGATCGTAAAAGTCCATTTTTGAGACACGGTGGCGATTTACAAGGCATAATTGACCATCTCGATTATTTCAATGAGCTGGGCGTAACCGCTCTTTGGTTAACCCCGATAATTGAAAACAATACGCACCAAACCAACGAAGGTGGTACGATGCGGAGCTCATATCATGGCTATCATTTTACTGACCATTATCAAATCGACCGTCGATTTGGCGGAAATAATGCTTATCAAAAACTCATCAATGAAGCTCATAAAAAAGGTATTAAAATCGTACAAGATGCTGTTTACAATCACGTGGGCGAAGATGCTTGGTTAGTAAAAGATTTGCCATCAAAAAATTGGTTACACAACTGGGATAAATACACCAATACATCTTACAAAGACCAACCTTTGATTGATGTAAATGGCTCGAAATACGACAAAAAAGTAACTGAAGAAGGCTGGTTTACTTCATTTTTGCCTGATTTGAACCAAAAAGACCCTTTATTAGCCAATTATTTGATTCAACACGCACTTTGGACGATTGAGTATTTTAATATTGATGCATGGAGAATTGATACTTATATCTACAACGACATGGAATTCATGAATCGTTGCAACAAAGCGATTCTTGACGAACACCCAAATATGCTTCTTTTTGGAGAGTCAGCAGTGAATACAGTAGTTAGTCAATCGTATTTCACCAAAAACAATTTGAATATTCCGTTTAAATGCAATCTTCCTTCGAGTTGTGACTTTCAGGTGCAAGGAGCAATTAATACTGCATTGAAAGAAAATTTTGGCTGGAACGAAGGCGTAAATCGTTTATACACAACACTTTCGCAAGACCTTGTATATCAAAACCCAGAAAAACTTGTACCATTCGTGGAAAATCATGACACTGACCGATATTTTTCGGTAATTGGTGAAGATTTTAATAAATATAAGTTAGGTTTAACTTGGCTTTACACCGTTCGTGGTGTTCCGCAGATGTATTATGGTACGGAGTTTTTGATGAAAAATTTCAAAAATCCATCTGATGCTGAAGTAAGAAAAGATTTTCCTGGTGGTTTTAAAGGTGATGCCGAGAATAAATTTTTAGCATCTGGAAGAAATGCCCAAGAAAATGAAGCTTTTGAGTTTAACAAAAAATTGTTGATCTATCGCAAAAGTTCTGAGGCATTGACCAAAGGCAAATTTATGCAGTTTACGCCTTTCGATGGTGGAATTTATGTACATTTTAGATATACCGATAAACAAACTGTGATGGTTGTGAGCAACACAAAAAAAACAGAATCAACAGTTCCGACCGCTAATTTTGCCGAAATTATTAAAGGTGCAAAATCAGCAAAAAACATCATGACTGGCGAAACATTGAATGATATTTCGACCATCAAAGTACCAGCAATGACGGCTTTGATTTTGGAACTCAAGTAACACAATTTTCCAAATTGTGTAGTAAAGGTTAGAATTTTAAATATGAGACAATTTAGAAAATTGTTGTACAAATAATATGATTAAAGGATTTTTATTTGATTTAGACGGCGTTATTGTTGAAACTGCCATTTTTCATTATCAAGCATGGCGTAAAATGGCCAACGATTTAGGATTCGACATTTCAGAAGAATTTAATGAAACACTAAAAGGTGTGAGCAGAATGGATTCTCTAAATTTGATTCTCGAACATGGAAATGTAGTATTGACTGAGGAAGAAAAACTGGAATTGGCTGCCAAGAAAAACGAGCATTATCTGACACTCGTTAGTAAAATGACAGCGGATGATATTCTGCCCGGCGTTCGTGAGTTCTTTGCACAAATCAAGCAAACAGATATTAAAATTGCTTTGGGTTCGGTAAGTAAAAATGCTAAAATGATTCTCGAAGGAGTCGGTCTAATCAATGATTTTGATGCGATTATTGATGGAACAAAAATCTCAAAAGGTAAACCCGACCCAGAAGTATTTCTAAAAGGTGCAGCAGAATTAGGACTTTCACCCGAGGAATGTCTTGTTTTTGAAGATGCAGTTGCCGGAGTAGAAGCAGGCAAAAATGCTAGAATGAAAGTAGTTGGAATAGGTCATGCTGAGGTTTTGACAAAAGCTGATATAGTTCTGCCAGGATTTGAAAATATTGATTTAACAGAACTTTTGAGTAAAATTCAATAGAGTATCTGGTAGTTTATTCCAGCAAATTCACCAACAATTTGACAATTAAAAAATACTTTACCTACATATAAAAATGCTGGCTTTGGCCAACGAAAATTAAAATCAAAAATGAAAAATTATATAACGCACCACGAATGGTGCATCGTAGAAAATGGTTTTCACCCAGAACACAACGAAATTACCGAAAGTTTAATGAGTTTGGGTAATGGACGTATGGGTGGGCGTGGAAATTTTGAAGAAAAATATTCAGGTAAAACTCTACAAGGAAATTATGTGGCTGGGGTTTGGTTTCCTGACAAAACTCGTGTGGGCTGGTGGAAAAATGGTTATCCAAACTATTTCGCCAAAGTTATCAATGCTTGTAATTGGACTGGAATTGATGTTGAGATTGAGGGAGAATACATTGATTTGAATACTGCCAAAGTGCTTGAATTTACTCGTACGCTTGATATGCGAACTGGTGTTTTGGAACGTACCTGCACAATCGAATTATCGAGTGGAAAAACCCTAAAAATTCATTCCCAACGTTTTTTAAGTTTGGTCGATGACGAATCGGGCGTAATTAAATATTCAATTACACCACTTAACTTTTTTGGTTCGGCAAAAATAACTGTTTCGCTTGATGGCGATGTTTCAAATAAAGATTCGAATCATGGGGAAAAATTTTGGAATGAGATTTCAAAAGAAACTGGACATGGTGAAGGATATTTGACACTCGAAACAAAGAAATCAGTATGGGAAACCGTGCCAACATTCCAAGTTTGTACAGGAATGAAGTTTGATGTGTACCAAGGAGGTGAAAAGGTTGACTGTCAGACCTTTCCTATTAAAAAAGAAAAGTACGTTGCCAACGAATTCAAAATCAATCTTGAAGAAGGACAAGAGGTCTCAATCATAAAATTTGCCGCAAACCTTTCATCAGAAAACCATTTAATTGCAGCATTAGGCGAAAATACAAAAGCTTATGTAGAAAAAGTTGCTAAGAAAGGTTTTGATACAATGTTGGCTGAACAAAAAGCTGCTTGGGCAAAAAAATGGGAAGGAAACGACATTCAGATCGACGGAGATGTAGCTGCTCAACAAGCGATACGTTTCAATATTTTCCAACTTCAACAAACCTATACTGGCGAAGATGCTCGATTGAATATTGGTCCAAAAGGATTTACGGGAGAAAAATATGGCGGTGTAACTTATTGGGATACCGAAGCCTATTGTTTGCCATTTTATTTATCAACTTCTGAACAGAAAGTTGCTCGTAATCTATTGGTTTATCGCCACAATCATCTACAAAAAGCCATCGAAAATGCCGAAAAACTTGGTTTTTCTGGTGGGGCAGCTTTGTATCCGATGGTAACGATGAACGGCGAAGAATGTCATAACGAATGGGAAATTACCTTTGAAGAAATTCACCGTAATGGAGCAATCGCCTATGCAATTTTCGATTACATCCGTTACACTGGCGATTCTCAATATTTGGCAGAATACGGTCTGGAAGTTTTAACTGGAATTTCAAGATTTTGGGCTCAGCGTGTAAACTGGTCTGCCGACAAAGCTAAATATGTGATGCTTGGCGTAACTGGGCCAAATGAATACGAAAACAACGTAAATAATAACTGGTACACCAATTATTTGGCGGTTTGGTGCTTAAAATATACGCTCGAAAGCTTTGAATCATTGAAAGCTCAGGACCAAGCTCGTTTCAACGAAATTATTGGCAAAACCAACCTTGATTACTCGACTGAAACTCAAAAATGGCAGCATATCATTGAAAACATGTATTTCCCTTATGACGAAACTCGTCAGGTATTCTTGCAGCAAGATGGTTTCTTAGATAAAGAATTACTAACGGTTGAAGATATCGCCTCTCAACGCCCAATCAATCAAAAATGGTCTTGGGATAGAATCTTGCGTTCGTGCTTCATCAAACAGGCGGATGTCTTACAAGGAATGTATTTCTTTGAAGAAGATTTTACGGTAGACGAATTACGCAGAAATTTCGATTTCTACGAACCAATGACCGTTCACGAATCTTCACTTTCGCCATGTGTTCACGTAATTCAAGCTGCAAAACTTGGCAAAAAAGAAAAAGCTTACGAAATGTATGTTCGCACGGCTCGCCTCGACATCGATGATTATAATAACGATACCGAAGATGGTTTGCACATTACATCAATGGCAGGTACTTGGATGTCGGTAGTGAAAGGCTTTGGTGGCTTGAGAGTGAAAAACGATAAACTTTCGTTTGAGCCATTCTTGCCCGAACAATGGCATGGGTTTTCGTTCAGAACAGGTTTTAGAGGAAACTCTTTAAATATTTCAATAAAAGGAAATACGATTGAAATCGAAAACATTTTTGGTAATGAGATTTCTGTATTAGTTTATGGAAAAGAGGTTGTGGTAGCTAAAAATTCTTCAACATCAGTTACTTACTAATTATTTTCTTCTCGAATTAGATAAAAAAGCTGTCAAATTAAGTTTTGACAGCTTTTTTATTGAAAAAAAATTTCAGTTAGTTGCACCCCCCTATTTCAGCCTTGAATACACTACCATTTGCAGCAGTAAACCCACCGGCAGTTAGTGTGATAGAGTTGCCCGCTCTATACGTTACACTTTGCCCTGAATTTATCACCTGACTTGAGGTGATGGTTTGGTTAGCTTGCTGAACACCAGTTGATGCTTGCCCTGATAAAGTTAACCCGTTACTGCAATTAGGAGTAATCAATACAGCCTTAGAATTCGAACTTAATTTTGCACATATTGTACCGCTAGAAATCGCAGATTGAAGCATTGATATATTTTGATTCACATAAGTCCCCAAATCGACGTTATCAGTTAGATAAGACATTCCATAAACAACATAATTTCCAGCGGCAAATAGAGAGGCATTTGATAAATCAGTGTCATTTTGAATTGAGCGAACTACGTTAGATTGTGTATTTACAATAACATATTGGTATGAATAAAATGAATTTTCGACCGGAATTAATTGTTGTACAATACCAGCCCCTGAAAAACTTACTCCTACCGTTCCTGTCGAGTTCCTATCCCATTGATAAGAAACCGTCAGCATGTAGGTAGTATTAGCAGATAAATTTAATGTTAGAGTATTTGAAGGTGCAACTCCAGAATTCATATTCAAACTGCTGCCAACCCAATTTGTACAGCCACTTTGATATGACCCCAAAAAAACGCTGATATTATTGCCACCAAAATAACCAGGTGTTATGGTAAATGTGTAGCTACCGGTAGCAGAAACGCGAAATGTGAATGGTTCATAATAAGTAATATTTGAATATGGAATTACACACCCGCTCGAACTGTATCCAATTAATGGCATTATTGGATCGGCGTTCGTTATGGTTCTTGAAATATTGCTTACTGGCACAAAATTATACAAATTAAGATTGAGGGAGGCATCTCCAACAACCCCACTAACTGCAGTGCCAGATGAAAGGTTAGATGTTTCTGCAGCACATGTGGGCAAACTATTTACAACATTAATTGGAACATTATTAATGTCAAAAAAAACTAAATTTGGATTTGATGGCACAACCTTTATTCGGCCTAGTGTGGTTGAAATATTCGGAACTGTTATAATTTGTGAACCATCATTAGGTGTATTTGCGATCAATACTGTTGAAAAAGTTGTGCCATTATCACTTGAAAATAATATATCTACATTTGTACAATTTATCGGAGCATTATTGGTGTTATTGACCGACCATGTGATTGTTTTGGCCGAACCTTGTACCCAATAAGTATTTTTGTTTTGTGATGTAATTAGAAAAGGGCCAGAATTACCATCCACGACTATGGCCGTTGAACTCATATGTACTCCACCACCACCATTTCGATTATCTCTTACTGTTAGCCTGAAATTCATAGTTCGGCTTACACTTGGTAAATCTTCACCCTCTTTATCATCTGGATTGTTTGCACTATTCAAAATAAAAGTTAAACTCGGAAAAATTCTAACGGGTGAACTAGATTGAGTCGTACGAAACAATGGGCCTGTGATGCTATTATTAGAGGTATAACCACCAGAACCTACAGTTGAATTTCCCAACGCCCCAATATCACCGGAAGCTGCTAAATCATATTGCTCCCATGTATAGCTGAGTTCATCATTATTGGCATCAATCGCCGAACCACTCAAAACAAATGGTGTATTTTTAGGAATAATACCATACGTACCTGCCACAGCCACAGGGACGTTGTTGCCAGTATTCGACGTGGTTGCACAAGTACTCCCTGATCCAGTATTGATATAATTTATCATGCTTTGCAGCGAATTTGTGTGAAAATAATTTACTTTGCCTCCTGTAATATTTAAATTATTTGAACAAATACCACTGTAAGACATCATGGTATTTCCACTACCAGGCTCATATGCATCCGATGAACTCAGATTTCCTGCAGTACATCCACCGCCATTACCTGAAAAAGTATGATTAGCATTGAATTGATGCCCAACTTCATGAGCAAAAACAAACATATCTGTTGGAGAACCAATGCCGGACCACGCACCGCCTTTGACCGAATTGTTACAAGTTGCTGATAGGTATGCTACACCACCTCCAGAATTGTGCAGACAATGCCCTAAATCATAATTTGCAGAACCAAATACCGTATTTAGCAGCGAATGAACACTGGTGATATTTTGATTATATGAATTTGTTGGATTTGTGTTTCGATAAAAAAAATTGGAACTGGAAGGATTTATAGGTGAAACCAAAACAAATCTTACGGCAAGGTCTCGCTCAAAAATTCCGTTTAATGTATTGATAGTGGCAATAACATCAGTATTTACACTGGTATTTGTGCCACCTCGACTTGAATAAAATTCATTAGTTACCATTATTGCAAAACTGTAGGTTCTTAGCACCGCACCATTGGAGTAATTACTTATTGCCTCAATATCTCTGATTCTACCATTTTGAAGTAGATTATGCTCAGCATTACATTCAAAGCTAGTTGCCTCTTGTACAAATGTTTCATATTCATCAGGTTTCTGAGCATTTTTTCTAGGTTCAATAGCAATTATTTCAGATTCATTGAAAATAGCAACGTACATTTTATCATTTGCCATGGAAATCCTACAACTCACTGAGGGTTCATCAATTTTTTGTCCATAATAGGTTTTAAACTCAGTATTTGCCCCTTTTGGTAAAATCGAGTATTCAACAACCCTAAATTGTTTTAAAGTTGTATCTTGATAGGGTAAAGAGATTACGTTCGTAGATTGTTGCAGTTTTCCAATTCCAATGATACTTTCATGAGGAGATCGAAGCAATTGACTCCTGTAAGAATTCACATCAATTTTTATTGGCCTTATATTTTTCTGTGCAAACAAGATTGACAGTGGAGAAAAAATAAAAAGTAGTAAAATTTTCTTCATATCGATAGGTCAGTTAGATTGAATGTGACGCAAAATATGTAAGATATTGAAATTTAAGAAGTGTAGTAGCAATCAATTATTCAATTTGTTTTCAAAGGGTATCAAAAAACCACCAAGTAACCTTGGTGGTCTTCAAATGTAGTTAAAATGTAATATCCTAGGTCTGAATCACCCCAACATTATATCGCTTCGTAATTGGTGCGTGATTAGCAGCTTCGATTCCCATCGAAATAATTTTTCGTGTTTCGAGTGGGTCAATCACGCCATCCACCCACAGATTTGATGCAGCGTAATACGGGCTCAACTGTGAATTATATCGGTCGGTAATTTTATCTAATAATTCTTTTTCTTCAGCTTCTCCGATCGCTACACCTTTTGATTTTAGTGTAGCTGTCTGAATCTGAACCAAAGTTTTAGCGGCTGATGCTCCACTCATTACCGCCATTTGGCCAGTCACCCAAGAGTAAATCAGACGTGGATCATACGCTTTGCCACACATGGCATAATTTCCAGCTCCGTACGAATTTCCGATGATAAACGTAAACTTCGGCACAACAGAATTGGCCATTGCATTCACCATTTTTGCCCCATCTTTAATGATTCCGCCGTGTTCGGAGCGACTACCGACCATAAAACCAGTCACATCTTGAAAGAAAACCAATGGAATTTTCTGTTGATTACAATTCATGATAAAACGTGCTGCTTTATCGGCTGAGTCGGAGTATATCACGCCACCCATCTGCATTTCACCTTTCTTTGACTTCACAATTTTTCTTTGATTCGCCACAATACCAACTGCCCATCCATTGATTCTGGCCAAACCACATAAAATTGTTTGCCCGTAACCTTTTTTATATTGGTCAAATTCTGAATTATCGACGATTCTCTCAATAATTTCGAGCATATCATAAGGTTTTGTACGGTCAGTCGGTAAGATTGAGTAAATTTCTTTAGGGTCTTTCGTTGGTAAAACTGCCTCTTTTCTATCAAAACCTGCTTTATCGAAATGCCCCATTTTATCAAAAATCTTACGAATTTCATCTAAGCAAGCTTTATCATTCGGAAACTTGTTATCTGTCACGCCCGAAATCTCACAGTGAGTAGTTGCACCACCGAGCGTTTCGTTGTCAATATCCTCTCCTATCGAAGATTTCACCAAATACGAACCCGCCAAGAATACCGAGCCACTTCCTTCAACAATCAAAGCATAATCAGACATAATTGGCAAATAGGCACCACCTGCAACACAACTCCCCATAATAGCCGCCACTTGCGGAATACCCATTGATGACATGTGAGCGTTATTCCTAAAAATTCGCCCAAAATGCTCTTTATCAGGAAAAACCTCGGCCTGCATTGGCAAATAAACTCCGGCTGAATCCACCAAGTAAATTATTGGCAAGCGATTTTCCATTGCAATTTCTTGGGCTCTAAGATTTTTTTTAGCAGAAATTGGAAACCATGCTCCTGCCTTTACAGTGGCATCGTTTGATACAATTACGCACATTTTGCCACTTACGTAGCCAATTCCGCACACGCAACCACCGTTCGGACAACCTCCTTCTTCTTCGTACATGCCTTCTCCCGCAAATGTTCCGAACTCTACAAATTCAGCATCTTTATCAACCAAATATTCTATTCTCTCACGAGCGGTTAGTTTTCCTTTGGCTTTGTGGGCTTGTATTTTTTTTATTCCTCCGCCTAATTTTAATTTCTCATACCGCTCAGTCAATTCCTTCAATAAATCTTCCATTTTTAGCATAATTCTTGTTATATTTCGTTGATGAAGCAAAATAATTATATTTTCTCTAAGTATTAAACAATTTTTCTGCAAATATGTTAAATAGTTGCCAAAACAATCATTAGTTTTGCAACTAATTTATCAACAAATCTAAAATTTAACATGACACACGTAGAATTTGAAATCGATGAACAACTAGAAATGATTCGTCAGAGTGCGAAAGACTTTGCAGAAAACTATATCCGCCCACACTTGATGGACTGGGATGAAGCACAAATTTTTCCAGTCGAGCTATTCCACAAAATGGGTGAATATGGTTTCATGGGCATACTTGTACCTGAAATGTACGGTGGCTCAGGGCTTGGTTATCAAGAATACATAACGATTCTCGACGAAATCTCAAAGGTCTGTGGCTCCATTGGCTTATCAGTGGCAGCACATAACTCGCTTTGTACTAATCATATTCTTACTTTCGGCAACGAAGAACAAAAACAAAAATATTTACCCAAATTAGCTTCAGGCGAATGGATTGGAGCTTGGGGCTTGACTGAAACAGGAACTGGTTCTGATGCGGGTGGAATGTCAACAACGGCTGTTGAAGATGGCGATTATTTTGTATTAAATGGTTCTAAGAACTTTATTACACATGCAATTAGCTCAGAGGTGGCGGTAGTAATTGTAAGAACTGGAGCGAAAGGAGATTCTCACGGCATGACTGCCTTAATCATCGAGAAAGGAACTCCAGGTTTTACGGCTGGCAAAAAAGAAAATAAACTTGGTATGCGTGCCAGCGAAACAGCCTGTTTGTTTTTCGATAATTGTCGAGTACATAAAGATAATGTTTTGGGGGAAATTGGCGACGGTTTTGTACAATCGTTGAAAATTTTGGATGGTGGAAGAATTTCTATTGCAGCTCTTTCACTTGGAATTGCTCGTGGAGCTTATGAAGCAGCTTTAAAATATGCTCAAGAAAGAGAACAATTTGGTAAAGCAATCATTAATTTTCAAGGAATTAGCTTCAAATTAGCCGAAATGGCCACTAAAATAGAAGCAGCCGAATTACTGACACGCAACGCCGGAACGCTGAAAATGCAAGGCAAAAAAATGACTAAGGAAGGTGCAATGGCCAAACTTTTTGCCTCAGAAACAGCCGTTGAGGTTGCAACCGAAGGTATTCAGATACATGGTGGATATGGCTACACCAAAGATTTTCCAGCCGAAAAATTCTACCGTGATGCTAAACTTTGTACGATTGGCGAAGGAACGAGCGAAATTCAGAAATTGGTTATTAGTAGAGAGATTGTGAAGCACCCCTAGCCCCTAAAGGGGGACACCTATTTCGCGGCAAAATATTTTTTCAACTTGAATTTTAGCACCCTTTAGGGCGGGGGGGTAATTATGCAAAAAGAAAATATGTTCTATGGAGCTACTCCAGAAATTTTTGAATTTGCTAAAAGGAACAGAGCGAATCCTACACCTGCAGAAGATTTACTTTGGAATTATCTGTGCAAAAATCAATTGGATGGTTTACGTTTTAAAAGACAACATCCAATTGGTCAGTACATAGCTGATTTTTATTGTCACTCAGTAAAATTAGTTATTGAGCTTGATGGAAGTATTCATCGATTACCCCAAGTCTTTCAAAACGACTTAGAAAAAGAAGATTTTATCAAAGCAAATGGCTTAAAAATTTTAAGATTTACAAATCAAGAAGTTTTTAAAAATGTAAATGACATCCTAAATAAAATTAGAGAATCAGCAAATCCCCCTTTAGGGGTTAGGGGTATGAAACTAATTGAATGTCCACGAGATGCTATTCAAGGAATAAAGCATTTTATTCCAACTGAAAAAAAGATAAAATACATCAATTTATTGCTCGAAAGTAATCTATTCGATACCATTGATTTTGGCAGTTTTGTTTCCCCAAAGGCAATTCCACAAATGGCTGATACTGCTGAGGTTGTGCGAGGTTTAGATTTGAGTCAAACCCAAACCAAACTTTTAGCAATAATAGCGAATGAGCGTGGAGCAACTGAAGCTTGTCAATTTGAGCAAATTTCCTATTTGGGATATCCATTTTCTATTTCAGAAACATTTCAGCTTCGGAATACAAATGCAACAATCGCTGAATCTTTGGAAAGAGTAAAAGCGATTCAAGAAATTACAGAAAAGGCTGATAAACAATTAGTTATCTATATATCTATGGGTTTTGGTAATCCTTACGGTGATGATTGGAATGCTGAAATTGCCATAAAATGGGTTGATGAATTGCAAAATTTGGGCATTAAGATTTTTTCGTTATCCGATACGGTTGGAGTGGCAACGCCCGAATCAATCACCTATCTTTTTGAAAATCTAATTCCAAAATATCATCATTTAGAATTTGGTGCTCATCTGCATACAACTCTCGATACTTGGCAGGAAAAAGTAGATGCCGCTTACAATGCAGGTTGTAGAAGATTTGATGGTGCATTTATGGGTTACGGAGGTTGCCCAATGGCGGCCGACGAATTGGTGGGCAATATGCCAATGGAGAATTTATTACCCCCGCCCCCTAAAGGGGAGTATAATATTGAACATTTCATATCAGCTTTTCAAGAATTAATAGCATAATGTTTTATACAAATTCTGACATACAGAAATTTCACTCCGTTAAGTTTCAGTTGATAAAAACTCAGCAGGATGGTAATTTATTTACAATCACGCTTAATCGTGCCGAAAAACGCAATGCCTTCACTCCTACCATGCTCCGAGAGTTGGCTTTTGCATTAGAATTTGCCCATCAATCAAATGATATTTGGTGTGTTCTAATTCAAGCCGAAGGACCAGCGTTTTGTGCAGGTATGGATTTGACTATTTTTCAAAATCCAGCTTTAGATATTAAAAATGAAAGTTTACCGAAGCCAATAAAAGAAATTACAATTGGTGATGCTTTCAAAAACCTTGAAAAACCTTGTATTGCCAAAGTTGAAGGAAGTGTTTTTGCGGGTGGATTTTTAATTATTGGAGGATGCAGTTTTGTGGTTTCAGTCGATGATGCCCTGTTTGGATTACCCGAAGTAAAAAGAGGGATTTTTCCGATGCAAGTAATGGCCACTTTACTCAAAATCATGCCCCAACGTAAAGCAATGGAAATGGCCATTTTGGGTAAAAACTATTCAGCAAAAGAAGCTTTTGAGCTGGGAATCGTAACGCATCTTTCTTCAAAAGAAAATATCGAACAAGAAACGAAATCTCTGATAAACAGCATTTTAGAAAACTCTCCATTTGCTATAAAGAAAGGTTTTGAAGCGATGAATAATTTTCAGAATTTACCCGAAAACGAACAGCATCATTACCTTTTGGGCATCTTGCAAGAAATTAGAGATTCGGAAGATGCCAAAGAAGGAATCTTGGCTTTTAAAGAGAAAAGAAAGCCATTTTGGCGAAATGAATAGGAGATTTTTGAATCATTTTAATTCCATTGTAGAGACGTTACATGCAACGTCTCTACTAGTTTTTGCATTTCAAGAATTCATTTTTCTACAAAACCTTTTCTGTATCAGTCACATACACACGAGTACAAACACTAAATGTGCCTCCATTGGGGTCTTTGTATTTAGTTTCTACATAAAAGGCTTGATAGCCCTTTTTGGGAAGTGGTAATGAAGCCGTAATTTTTGATAAATCTTTCAGCTTGATGTTTTTGCTTAGCCAAAGATTATTTCTAAAATCTCGGTCAGAGGAAGTCGTTTGCCATAAAGTTGCCTCAACCAAATTTTCAGGCATGGCATTAACTGTCAGTTCAGCAATCACTTTATTAGAACTTATTTCCCAAGAATTTACTGGATACGGCTGATTCAAGACTGTAAGTCCAAAAAAGGCACTTAAAGTTTCAAAAGCTTGTTTTCCTCCGCCTAAATTATGGCCAACATTCGGCACATAATG
>NZ_JBMLRC010000390.1:25656-26949 GCF_049241225.1 Emticicia sp. | reverse complement strand
GCTTACATTCACTGATAGATTTTACTTCTTTTTGCTGATAAATTTCATCATTAAACTCAACCAATTTTACGACAGTATTAATCGGAACATCTTTGCCCACATACTCAAGTGTGCCAGGCGAAGTGAAAACTTTTGTTTGTACGTATTTCTTATATTTTTTGTGGCGTTTCGACATGCTATGCTTCTTTTTTCCAACCTAAATAAATATCACTTAAAGCGACGTTACAGTTGATTGAATTTAACTCAATTACATCATTCAAAGAATCATACGAACGATACTGCCAAAAAATAATATTTTCATGTTTTGAATAAACCTCCACTCGAATTCTGTCTTGAGCAATTAATAAATATTCTCTCAGAGATTCTATCTGCTGGTATTTTCTGAATTTTTCGCCTCGGTCATACTTTTCGCTTGAGTCAGAAAGAACTTCTACAATTAATATTGGATTTTTTGCCGCATTTGGGTGTTCGACATAACTTTCAATTTCACCACACACGACTGAGGCATCGGCATAGACAAATTCATCTTCGGCAGTGGCAATGGCCAAGTCGCTATTGTAAGCCAAACATGGCTTTCCTTTTAGACTGTTTCGTAGTTCGGCAGCTATATTATTAGAAATCAGGGCGTGCGAAGGTTTTCCGCCTGCCATTGCGTAAATTTCTCCACCAAAGAATTCATGTTTTTGGAGCGATTTTTCTTCCAGTTCTACATATTCTTTGATGCTGATTTCTTTCTTTAAAACCGAATCTCCCATTTTTATGCTTGATTTTTATGCAATTTAAAGATTTTTCTCCTCAGCTCTCCAAAAACTGTTTATTAAAATTAAGCAAGAAAACTTCTTTTACGCCACGAGTGATGGCCGTATAAAGCCAGCGAATAAAGTCACTATCTATTTCGGCATCGGGCGGTAAATAACCTTGGTCAACAAAGACAGCATCCCACTGTCCACCCTGCGATTTATGGCAAGTCAGAGCATACGCAAACTTTACTTGGAGAGCATTCAGATACGAATCTTTACGCAATAAATCTTGGCGTTCTTTCTTTGATTTCACCCAAAAATAATCTTTCAGCACATTTTCGTAGAGCATTTTATTTTCTTCGGTGGTTAATGTTGGCGAATTCGAATAAAGCGTATTCAGAATAATCTTGCAATCAAATTCTTCTTCATCGGGATAATCAACCAGTTTGAGCGTAACGTTGGCAAAGCGAAGCCCGTGCATTTCTTCTTCTCGCCGAATCTTGATTACCTCCACAAAATCGCCGTTGGCAATAAAACCCGCCTTTGAATCTTC
>NZ_JBMLRC010000390.1:24333-25556 GCF_049241225.1 Emticicia sp. | reverse complement strand
GCGTGGTATCTTCCTGCCAAATGAGCCGCACTAAGGGCTGGGCTAACTTGCATTCCAACTGGAGGAAGCTGGGCTTCATCGCCAATCAGAAGGAGTTTATTGGTTTCCTGCTCGAACACAAAATCGAGTAAATCATGCAGTAAGCTATTCGTACCAAATTCTCGTTCGTCCGAAATCATCGAGGCTTCATCGACAATATAAACCGTGCCTTCCTGCGTATTTTTCATGCGTTCAAAAACCAACGCACCCGTGTAGGCGTTTTCTACTTGTCGATAGATTTTTTTATGAATAGTCAAGGCCATTCGCTTCGAGTAGCTCGACATCACCTTAGCGGCTCGACCCGTTGGAGCGAGTAGTACTGCTTTGTACCCAAATTCTTTCAGAACCTTAATGAGCGTACTCACAAAAGTTGTTTTACCAGTTCCTGCATAACCTTTCAGAATGAATGTATCACGGAAACGGTCTTCTTCCAGTATAAATTCGTCCATCAATTTAAAAAGTTTCGCTTGTCCGAAAGTGGGCGTAAACGGAAACTTACTTAAAAATCTGGTAGAAGGTTTTATATTTTCGTCGAGTGCCATTGTCTAAATGTATAATTAAGAATGTAGAATGAAGAATGTTGTTTTTCTGATGATACACACTCATAATCTCTAATCCAAGTGCAAAATAAACCTTTAAATTTTAAAAACATTCAAGATTCGTGAAATCCCTCGTGGCTGATTCATTATCTTTGTGCCGAAATAACTAAACCAAATGCCACAATCGGAAGTTCAAATAAACGCCCAGCAACTTTATGGGAATAGAATTCGGGTACGTGCGTGCGGAATTTGTATCGAAAACGACCGAGTACTGATGATTGGTCATCGAGCTATTTTGGGCGAAAATACCTTTTGGAGTCCACCGGGTGGAGGTGTAGAAGTTGGCGAAATGGCCGAAGATGCACTACGAAGAGAGTTTTTGGAAGAAACGGGGCTTGAAGTAAAAGTTGGTAAGTTGTTGATAATGAATGAGTTCGTGAAACTGCCTTTGCATGGGATTGAGTTATTTTTTGAAGTAAAAAAAATAGGTGGCGAGTTGACTTTGGGGCATGACCCAGAAATGAATTTGGGCGAACAACTGATTCAAAAAATAGAATGGTTGTCGTTAGATGAAATAAAAAGATTAAATTTGAGCGAAAAACACCAATTTTGGCAAAAGTTTGGAAGTTTTGATGAGATAATTGC
>NZ_JBMLRC010000390.1:20605-24233 GCF_049241225.1 Emticicia sp. | reverse complement strand
ACTTTTGCTAATCATCTAAATTGATTAAAATCATTGGAGAATCCTGTTTTAAATATATCACCGAGTTTTGAAATAAAAGACGACCGCTTCGATACCAATCAGATAGCCGACTGCCATCTGTTGATTGAAGTGAGCCGTGACCGCTTTCGTTTTACTGTTTACAATACCCTCCACGATGTAATCATGTGGCTGGAAGATTACCATGTTTTCTCTTTATTGAACGAAAATCAGTTACTAAAAACCCTCAAAACAGTTTATCAAGAACATCAGTTTTTGGCAGCAAATTATTGGAAAACAATTCGTTTATCGGTCAATGCAAACCACTTTACGCTTATTCCTGACGAATATTACGAAGCTGATGAAGCTACCAAATACTTAAATTTTGCGGCAGGAAAAAATATTTCGGAGCGAGAGCAAATCTTTGATTTTAAACACAGTCGTTTTGGGGCAGTCTGTATTTTCGGTATCGAAAAAGATACTTTTGCGTGGTTTAAGGAAATGTATCCTGCTCGTAAGATTGACCCCGTACCTGTGATTGGTTCTTTGATTGAGGGAATTGTGCAAGATAAAAACAACGATGGCTTACATCTTTACTTTGAAGACTATTACATTACGATAATATACTTTAAGGACGCTAAATTGCATTTCTGTAATCGTTTTCATTTCCGAACTTCTCAAGATATGGTATATCATGTGCTATTTGTGATGAACGAACTCGGCTTGTCTGTTGATACTCAGACAATGTTTTATGGCGAGATTACCTCATTTTCGGATAGATACGTGCAGCTTACACAATCGCTCACGAATATTAAGTTTGCACTAAATCCATCAAAAATTCGTTTTAGTCAATATTTTGAAGATTTGCCCGAGCATCGTTATTATACCTTATTTAGTTCGTTTTATTTATACTGAAAGAATGAGAACGCCCAATTTGGACGTTCCTGCGAGCCAACCGCTAAAAAAATATGAAAAAAGTTGCCCTTTTTCCTGGTTCTTTCGACCCCTTCACAAAAGGGCATGCTGATATTGTGATGCGTGGATTGAAACTTTTTGATGAAGTGATTATCGGTATCGGTACCAATTCGGCTAAGAAACGCTATTTCTCGCTCGAAATGATGACCGAGAAAATCAGAGAGACTTTCAAAGACAACGAAAATGTAAAAATTATCTCTTATGATGACCTAACGGCCAATGCCGCCATGGCAAATGGAGCTAATTTTTTATTGAGAGGGCTAAGAAATACAACTGATTTTGAATACGAAAACACAATTTCACAAGTAAACCGGCACTTGGTTGGCGGCCTCGAAACGGTTTTCTTGATTACCTCGCCCGAGCTTGCCCCAATCAGCTCAACAATTGTGCGTGAACTACACAAATACGGAGCAAAAGTAGATGATTTTTTGCCTTACGATTTGGATTAAGATTTTATAAACCATCAAATATTATGAAAAATATTCTTTTTTTTACTTTAATATTATTTGCCTTTAGCTGCAAAAAATCAGAAGTTACGGTGAATGAACCAACAAAAGTCCTTTCGGCTAATTTCTGGAAACTCGACCGTTTTGCTGACACTGAGGGTAAAACATTGAGCCAAAATCAGCTAAATTCGCAAGCACAGGCACTTTTTGGTTTAGATTACGAATTTCGTGACGATAACGTCACTCGTGCAAAAGACCGCATAACAAAACAAATCTTGAATGCAGGAACTTGGTATTTGATTCAAGATAACAAAGTTTTGGATATTGATATTTTGGGCTTCAAAGGACAATTCAAAGTAATTGAAATCTCAAAAACGAAGTTGGTGCTGCAAGCCGAAAATAATAAAATGATTAGTGCTGGCCAATTCGTAAATATGGAATTTATCCCAGCATTGTAGCCCACCCCAGCCCTCCCAATAGAAGGGAGCTAAATCTTTCTTTTGTAAGTGAATTTCCTTTCCGAACCTATTATCTCTCAGGCTACGGTGCTGCTCACCGATAGCCGTTTTGTGTCTCAACCAGAGCATAGTATATTTTTTGCTATCAAAGGCGAGCGTCACGATGGCCATGCCTTCATAAGAGACCTTTACGAAAAAGGTGTGCGTGAGTTTGTTGTCGAGAAAAAAGCACTCAACGATGCTCTCAAAACACAACTCGAAAACCTTTCTGATGCCAAATTTTTTGTGGTAGAAAACGCCATCAGGGCATTGCAGCATTTGGCGGCAAATCACCGTCAGGCTTTTGATATTCCTGTGGTGGGCGTAACTGGCAGCAATGGCAAAACTATCGTAAAAGAATGGTTGAGCGTGTTGTTGGCTAAAGACTATAATTTAGTAAAAAGTCCACGAAGCTATAATTCACAAATTGGCGTGCCGCTATCGGTTTGGGAGATAAACGAACACCATAATTTCGGTATTTTTGAGGCAGGTATCTCGAAATCAGGGGAGATGGAATTTCTCGAACCAGTCATTCGTCCAACCATCGGGATTTTTACTAATCTTGGTTCGGCACATGATGAAGGTTTCAGAAGCAGAAAACAAAAATCTACCGAAAAACTCCGCTTATTTCAGCGAAGCAAAACGCTCATTTATTGCAAAGATTACGAAGACATTGATGATGAAATCAGAATTTTGCTCAAAGCCGTAAATCCGAATATTGAATTAATCGGGTGGTCGAAAAAAGCGGGGAGTAAGATTTTCGTAAACGCTACTAAGCAAAATACTTATTGTACTTTACAGATTTTATGGAATAGCCAAATCTATGATTTCAAGATTCCATTTGCCGATGATGCTTCCATCGAAAACGCAACGCATTGTATTTTCTTGATGCTGCACCAAGGTATCAATACGGTCGAGATTCAGAGTCGCTTAGATATGCTCAAACCAATTGCTATGCGTTTGGAATTGAAGCAGGGAATCAATGATTGTTATCTGATTGATGATACTTACAACAACGACTACGCTGGACTTTCGGTTGCTCTTGATTTCATGACCCAGCAACACACCAAACGAGATAAGGTATTGATAATCAGTGATGTGTTACAGTCAGGTTTAGAAGAAGCAGATTTGTACGAAAGTCTTGCCGAACTCATAAAGGGCAAGCAAATTGATAAAGTAATTGGTATCGGAGAAGTCATTTCTCGCAATCAAAAATCCTTCTACACATCGGCCGCTGGTGATAGAAAATCCACTGTTGCACCAATCGTTTTTTATCAATCTACCGAAGAGTTTTTGGAGAAATACCCCATCAATCAACTTCAAAGTTCGTTGATATTGGTGAAAGGTGCCAGAAAATTTGAATTCGAGAAAATCATCAATCGACTAACGCTGAAAGTTCACGGAACTGTCTTTGAGGTCAATCTCGATGCTTTGACCAATAATTTGAATTTTTACAGAAATAAAATTGGTTCGGGAACCAAAATAATGGTGATGGTAAAAGCATTTGCTTACGGAAGTGGTAGTGCCGAAGTAGCCAGTTTGCTCGAATATCACCGAGTTGATTATCTGGGAGTTGCTTATACCGACGAGGGCGTTGTACTTCGCCAAAACGGAATCAAACTGCCAATTATGGTACTTAACCCGCAACCAGAATCCTTCGCCAAGCTAATTGAGTATAATTTAGAACCAGAAATTTATAGTTTTAAGATTTTT
>NZ_JBMLRC010000390.1:9234-20505 GCF_049241225.1 Emticicia sp. | reverse complement strand
TTCATCTCAAACTCGATACAGGAATGCACCGTTTGGGTTTTGAAGCACAAGACGTTGAACAACTAATTGAGCTATTGAAGCAAAACCCGAAAATTAAAGTTGCTTCCATTTTTAGTCATTTGGTTGGGGCTGACGAGAGCGAACACAATGCGTTCTCGAAAACTCAAATCGAACGATTTGAGCAAATGTCGAAACAAATCATTGATGCTTTAGATGGCCAAAAACCATTGCGACACATCTGTAATTCGGCAGGAATTATTCGTTTCCCAGAGGCAAAGTTTGATATGGTTCGCCTCGGCATCGGCTTATATGGC
The DNA here is from genome assembly GCF_049241225.1 of Emticicia sp. Classification (NCBI taxonomy): domain Bacteria; kingdom Pseudomonadati; phylum Bacteroidota; class Cytophagia; order Cytophagales; family Leadbetterellaceae; genus Emticicia; species Emticicia sp. The sequence goes on along the minus strand of NZ_JBMLRC010000390.1, from coordinate 20,191 downwards.
GTGGAAGTAACAGGCACTGAGCAGAAAGAATTACAGACCGTCGGGACATTGAAAACGGTAATTTCTCAGATAAAATACCTAAAAGCTGGTGAAACCGTTGGTTACAGCCGAAAGGGCGTGTTAGAAAAAGACTCCAAAATAGCCACCATTGCCATTGGTTACGCCGATGGTTTCGACCGTGGGTTTAGTAAAGGCGTAGGTAAAGTTTTGGTCAATGGCGTGGCTTGTCCAGTTGTAGGTAATGTGTGTATGGACATGACAATGATTGATGTAAGCGAAGCTGATTGCAATGAAGGTGATGAAGTAATAATTTTCGGTAAAGATTTATCTATCAAAGATTTAGCTGCTTCGATTGGCACAATTTCGTACGAAATCCTGACCGGCGTAAGCGAGCGAGTGAAGCGAGTTTTTTATAAAGAATAATAAACAAAATTGGCACACCTCAATAAAGTGTGCCAATTTTGTTTCTGATATATTTAGAGTTTGTCTAAAGCCGACAAAACGTCTTTTTCAGTATAAGCCTTTAAATCAATTTCAACTGTCTGTTGTTTTTCAACTTTTATATCCTTAAAATAAGCAAATATCTCACCCTCTTTGGTTTGTGCCAATGCCACAATTTTTACTTCTTCACCGACAGGTACTTCAAGTGATTTACCATTGAACACCCGAATAACTGAATTGATGTTAGGAAAAAGCATAAATATTATTATGTTTTCCAAACCTAATTTGGGCGAGACAAAATTCACATTGGTTTTTTCTCCTGTGTAATTATAAAACTTATCACAGTTAATCCAGCCAAAACGTTGAGGGAATAATTCATAAGTGCCTCTTCCTGCAAATATTGGTTGGACTTTCCTGATTGTATCATTTCTTATTGTATCTCTCGGTGCTTCTGCCCAAGTGAAATTATCTTGATTATCCATCGCTCCATAAAACAACCACATATTTTCATCAGGGTTCTTGGCAGGAACCGAAATAATTGGTGGATTTCGAGAGTTTATATTAAGGTTTGCTCCGTTTTTACTCACATTCAAATAAATTGCTCCTCCAGTAACCAACATTCTATCGAAAGAAACCGTTGGTTTTTGGTGCAGAAGCATGTCTTTCAGGGTATATAATTCAATAATTTCAATGTCGAAAGGGTATGTAACCGCACCGTTTTGCTGATTTCGCACATTCCATTCGTAAAGCCATATTTTTGTGCCTTTTTTGGTGATAATTGGTAGCTCATTACTATTATTCACTCTAATTTTTTCGGCTTTACTGGCAAGTTTTTCAAGTATAGGCAGATTTCGGGTATTTTCAAAAACTTTATCTTTAAAAGGGTTTACTTCTTCGGTTACAGCTTCAACCTCCACAGGAATAAGGCGGTCTTTTGAGCATGAATACATCGAAATTACAAAGATTCCGAGTATGGCTATCTTCAAAAATAAGTGTGATTTCATAATGAAGTAGGTCGATTAGTGGATAACTGGACAGCTATTTTTCTTTTTTAATTTTATAAAACCTGGGTAAATCAATAAACCTGCTTCGGTATAGGCTTCGTCCCAGAGGAAATTATATTTTATTTCGGCAAAAAATCTTGTAATGTGTGAGCCAAACGAAGTTCCGAGACCTATTTTGGGTAGTATATTCTTCTCTTTGGCTTGGCTATTGATACTATTGATATAATTGAACCACTGATTATATTCGGCTCCTGCGGTTATATACAGATTTGGTTTTTGTGGCTCAACTCTACTTCTTTGATAAGATATATTTTTGGTAGAAGTAATTAATAAAAGATGTACGTTCAGCCCAGCGTAAAGTTCATGTATTTGATTGAATTTGGGAGCGTATTTTACATCAGGCGTAAGCGTGATTCGGTTGGTGACTGGAATTTGTGAACGTATGCCCACGCCAATGGTATTTAGTGGGAAGTTGTACATCAATGAAGCCCCAAACGAAACCTTATCTTGTGCGTAAATAGTTGTTGATAGAAGTAAAATTAAGCTAATTAGTGTAGTTTTTTTTAGCACAATTAAGTGTGTGTTTAATGTTTAATGAATTAACAGCTATACAAAAATAAAACAATATTCTTATTGCATCAAAAAACTTCATTGTTTTGATAATCAATTAAATAGTAAAACTGTTTTTATTTTATTCGAGAAAACCGCTTTTTGAAAATAATAAACACTACATTTACCCGATTTTAGAATACCATCCCTAAACTCCACCAAATGTATGGCAAAAAGCCAAGATGCGAAGAAAGCTGTAAAAAAAGAGCCTTTAAAAACAGCCAAAGAGAAAAAAGAAGAGAAGCGTGAGAAGAAAGCCAAACGAGATTAGAACGAAATTAGAATTGAGTATTTATACTTAAAAATCTCCTAAGTTTTTTGTTTTGTATTAATTTCGATTATAATTTTGAAATGTCTTTACAAGAGGGCACTGAACAAAAATTATTCGAAAAAAAATGAAAAATAAATTTAACGCCTTGGTGGTGTTATCGGCTTTGGCGATAACTACCACGAGCTTCGCACAAACGAAAGCTCCAAATTCGGCTAATTATAAGCAGCAAAATCAGCTTTTGGGACGTAAACAAACGGCTACGGCTCCTGCTCAAGTGCAGTTAAATAACGATTACTCGACAAATCCGTTGGCTAATCACCGTAATTATAAGGCACAAGGCACTGCCGAAACACAGTCTAAAACGGTTGTAGTTGCCGTCAATAACAATGATAGCCACTCAAACTATAAGCAAAAAAACCTTTTGACAAGAAACGGTCGTGATGTACGTTATAAAAAAATGAACAAAGCAGATTCAACACTGATTGTTGCCGAATAAAATAGACAAAAAACAAAAAGAGTAGCCTTGAAAGCTACTCTTTTTGTTTGATTATGAAGCAGTTACAGAGGTTTCGTACTGCCCGACTGCCCGAAGATTTCTTCTGATAATTTCTCATCTAAATCATAAATGTCTTTTCTGAAATTTAGCTGACCCGAACTACTCACCCAAGTCGTAAAATAGACAATATAAACAGGAACCGTCGGCTTGACTTTAATGATGTTTTCTTTGTCGGTTTCGAGTACTTTATCTACTTTTTCGCTGCTCCAATTTGCATTGTTTCGGAGTAAATACAGAGCCAGTTTTCGAGGTTCGGCAAGCCTGATACAACCATGACTAAACGCACGAGCCGATTCATTGAACAAGCCTTTCGATGGGGTATCGTGCAAATAAATGCTATAGCTATTCGGGAACAAAAACTTCATTTTGCCCAATGAGTTTTTATTGCCAGGTTTTTGTCGGAAATTAAATGGTGGAATACTTTTGGCATATTTCGACCAGTTGACGCTCGAAGGGTCTATTACTTTATTTCCCGACAACACCTCCATATTATTTCTGCTCAGGTATGAAGTGCCTCTTTGAAGTTTGGGCATGATTTCATTACGAATAATACTCGTAGGAATATTCCAGTAAGGGTTCAGTACAACCATCGACAAATCGCCTCTGAAAATACTCGTCTTTGAGGCTTCTTTTCCAACCACCACATTCATATCCCAAGCCAGTTTTTTGTTTTCAAAAACATGTAGCCTAAATTCAGGGATATTTACCAGCAAGTAATCATTTTCTAACTCAACAGGAGCCCAGCGGAGGCGTTCCATGTTTATCATCATCTGTCTGATTCGAGCTTCGATTGGCACATTCAAAGCTGCCAAAGTTGCGGTACTGACTTTCCCGTTTTCGGTCAAGCCCATACGTTTCTGAAAACGCTTCACGGCACTGGCCAGCGAATCGGTAAAGAGCATCGTTGTATCTTTTTCTTTCCAGTCGCCTGTAATCAGAAAATAGTTTTTTAGATTCAAGACCGAAGAATCTCTATCGCCCAAAGCAAGCACTTTTTTAGAAGTAATGATTTTCGGGAAACCACCTTTTTTCTGAATCTCTCGGTACTGACGAAGTTTCTCTTTGAGTGCGATATAATACTGATTAACAGGCTCTTGTACTCTATCGGCTTGCTTGCTTGATACCAGCGAATCAAGCAGAGTTTGGTAGTTTTTCTTCTTGCGAGGGATAAACCACTCAAGGTCAATGGGGTCTTTGGTCGTGCCGCCGTAGGCTCGGTGAGCAAACTTAAAGAAGGTAGTTGTGAGCAACAGTTCCAGATTATGCATGCGGTCTTTGTGCTTCAAAAACTCTTTTTCGTTGTATTGAGCATCGGCCAATAAACTATCTAAAACATCACTATTGAGGGTGCTATCGGCAAAATCATTGCTATAATTTTGAAGTTGACTATAAAAGTCGGGTGCGGCGTGCGATAGCCCATTTTTATTTAGCCACGCAAACTGAAAATTTCGGCGGGAATAAAATGCCGAAACCTCATTTTTTATCGAATCTGTGCTGGTATAAGTTTTGAAGAAATTGGAGATTTCGAGGCTATCAACCTTCAAATCAGTGAAGTTTTCGTTCGAATAGACACTTTCATCGGCCAAAACTACTTTCTTTTTAGATTTGTCTTTGCAGCCTGTAAGGGCATTGATTAAAAACAATGCAATCATAAGCGAGGAAATACCTCGAAAAAAGACTGACTTTCTAAGCGTGTATATAGAGTAAACTGCCATTAGCGAGTACAGGAACTACCTGCGGGATTAGTTCGTTTGGCACGGCTGGACACCCATGACTGCGACCAAGCCTACCAAATTGATGAATAAATGATTGACTAACGTAAGCAGCACCATGAATAATAATTTCTCGACGACGGGCATTATCATTAAGGCCTTTTTGCAAGCCTTCCAACAAAAGAGCATCTCCATGTTTCGGACTTTTAATCGGACTTCCGACCATATAAAAACCCAAACTACTTTGGTGCGATTCCATTTTATTAGAGAACGAACGAGCTATATTTTCGCCTGATTTCTGACCATGAGCTACTAAAGATGAAATTAACAATTTTTTCTGCGAAATATCAATCACAAAAAGTCGTTCCACGCTCGATGGTAGAGAAAAATCCACAATTGTTATGATTGGTTTAGAGGGACGAAACTTTTCAAAGCCTTTAACAGACTCTTTAAATGCTTCAAATTTTACTTTTCCAGTCAAGCTACACTCATTGTATAACTGGCGAATCGTATCAGTTTCGCAAGCAATTTGGGGTTTTGAAACTGTATTTTCTTGTGGCTTGGCTACACAAAGATTAAGCAAGAAGTATAGAAAATGAAAACTCGTAAACATATTAATTATAGTTTATAGACCATACTTTTATAAACACCATTTAGCAAGAAAATATTGCAGTAAATAAGATTTTTCTAAGAATATACTTTTTGTATAAAGTACCAAATACTGATTGTTATCATACTTTTATGTGCAGTTTGGCATATAATAATGAATAGATTGAGGGTAGTTTTGTGAAAAATCAGAAAGACATGAAACGAATCGTAGTTGTAATATTTTTAGCCGTATTGAGCTTTAGCTGTACCCGAAACCTGCACATCGAACGAGAGCCAAACATTGCTATCGAGCAATACCGAACTTATGGCTGGAATAAACTCGAATCTACCAAGGCATCTCATCCACTTTATAGTTCGGTTGAGTTGAACCAAATACTTGTACGAGAAATTGATAAAAACTTAGCCAAAAAAGGTTTTCGTAGAAATATTGCCACACCCGAATTTTTAGTTGATTTTCATATTTATGTAGAAGAACAAAAATTTCAGAATTTGGTGTGTGGAGCTGGGTTTTATAGAGGCGAACGATATTTGCCCGATTTGAGCCAACGTACTTACTGCGAAAGCCCCGAAATTGTGAACTATGATGACGGAACCCTAATCATTGATATTGTAGACGCTCAAACAGGGCAATTAGTTTGGCGTGGAACTGCGGGCGAAATCATAGACAATCCTGCTTATGCTACCGAAATTTTTAGGAAGAAAGTAAAACGGATTTTAAAGAAATTTCCTTCTCAAAAAGCAGAAAACACTACCAAACAAAAGACTGATTTAGAAAATGTGATTTCTGGTTTGCCAAGAAAATAGAACGCAGATTTTTAAGATTATTATGATACTTTATGATGTTTTCAAGCATCAAATCATTTTTTATCATAAAAATCATAATCATCAGCGTTCTATGTTTTTATATTTAAGAAACTCTAAAAAACGGCATTCCCATCAAAGCCTGAATCATTGTGAAGCACACATACGCCAAATAAATGACCGAAAACACCCAAATAGCTTTAGTAGCGGTGGCAGACTCATATTTTTCTGAAACCCAGTACCCAAAAATCGGAATGATTTGAAGGGCGTGAATACCAAAGAAGTGAGCTACTCGTAAATCGCCAAACATTGTACTCCAATTGATGAGTGGCAGGCCTTGTCCACCATCATTTGCCCCGACCGTATGCCCGTTTACGCCGCTGATATAGCCACCAAAAAAGCTAAAGATTACGAAGTAAATCAAGCCAATTTGAATACTCAAAACCAATGGTGCGGAAATCGTATAGGTTTTTTGGCGAATAAAAGTAATGGCAATTCGTAAGGTTTGAACGGTTAAGACTACAATGAAAATACCCATTAAAGCATACAAAATTCCACCATAAATGCTTGAATTATTGAAGTGAGAAAGCTGCCCTCTGAATGCTTGCGAAATAATAGCAAACTGCTCAAATCCCATAGCTATTATGGCCACCCACGCATACTTTTTTACCTTACTTTGGTCATTAACATAGAATAAAAGTAAGGCCATTGTCCAAGCGTAAATCCAGATACTGAGGGCAAATTTTATGGGTTTTATCATCGAATTGATGCCCAAAACTACTTCTTTATTAAAAAAAGAGTAAAAAAAAAGAAGGGTAGCCGCAATTAGATTGACTGTTCCTAAGCTGGCAAGTAATTTATTCCTTCGATATATTTCATGAATGAGCGTCATTTTTAGATACAGATTTGATGGTTTTTATGATGAAAAAAATCAGGTAGCCCATAGGCCCAAACATGAATGTAAAAGGTAGTGCGAGCGTAGCCCACCAACGAGAAATCTGTAGTTCTTTTGCCTTTCGGACAATGTATGCTCCCACAAATAAATCGAAAGCTAAGTAGTGAAACCAACCTGCTGCTACGGCATTATCATTCTGAAATAATGCTTTTACACTGGCAAGTGAATTAAAACTATCGGCTTTAAAATCGCCAATATCTTTTAGAATCAAAAAAGTATAAATGACCGCAAACAGGAGAATAAAACCATTCAAGATGATACGCTGCGTGTGTTTCCAGTTTGGGGCAATTATTAGCAATAGCCAACCAAAGATGATAAAAGAATTACCAAATTGAAAAATTGAAGAAGCGTTCATGTTAGTCGATTAGTTTGATTGAAAATGTTGTATTGTTGGCATTGAAAACAATTTTGCATTCCTCATAAGTTGGGGCCGAAAATTTTGGCTTAATATTTTGCGAAAAGGCAAAAGGTTCTTTCGGATAGCCTACCATATTAGTATCCAGTTTTTTATTACCGTTTGAATCTTGGTAAAGGGCTAAAGCATATTCGCCCGCTGGAATTCCAGTAAAAGTGAAGGTGACTTCACCGGTTTTGGTTGGTTTTACTTCTTTCGTAAAGGCCACGTCTTTTTCGTCAGCAAATTTGTTTTCCTTCTTATAAAAAGCAATTCTGATAATACCCGTGTTTTTTACGTTAGGAATTTTTAGGTTGAAAGTTTGTGCTTGACCTTCTGCAAAACCAAAGAAAAGGAGTGATGTGAACAAAAGAATTGATTTCATAATTTTGATTGTTTGATGTTTCTTGTGCAAAATACTGAAATCTAAAACTCTTTTAGCTGTCACATTTGTTACAAAAAATCAGAAAATTTATTTTCGACTAAGCATTTTTCGTATTCGGCTGAGTGATTGGCGTTCGATGCCAAGATAAGATGAAAGATAAGTGAGCGAAATACGATTGAAAAGCTCTGGACTTCGCTTGATAAAATTGAGGTAACGCTCTTCGGCTTTTTCAAATAAAAAACTCTCCAAGCGGGTTTGCTGAAGCACCAAAACTTCTTCGGTAACTAATCGACCGTAACGCTCGATATTTTTAAATTCATTATACCCATCTTGCATTTCAGAATAGGGTAAATTCACAACCACGCATGGTTCGAGGCACTGAAAATAGTATTTGCTGGGCTTTTGCCTCACAAAAGCTCCATAATCTGTAACATATTCTTTTTCTTTGGCGAACGAAATCGTAATTTCATTGCCTTTATCATCAATATAAAACGACCGCATGAGTCCACTTACCACATAGCCAATGGCGGTTTGAATTTGCCCTGCTTTCAGGTAATATTGCTTAGTTTTAAACTCTGAAACGGTCAGTCCTTTACTAATGTAGGCAAGTTCTTCATCAGTGATTTGATTACAAATTTGCTTGTAAGATTCCAGATAGATGCTGATGGGTGTTTCCAATTTTGGGACATAAATTTTTAATAAAGATACAAAAAAACTTTGTGATTCTTGATTTATCCAATGACAGCTTAAACGCATTAAAATCCAAGCCTGAAAGGCTTTTAGTAGATTAAATTAAGGGCAACGCCCTTGGAAAACAGAAAATAGCAACCGCATTAAGCCCTGAAAAGGCTAAATAGTGGCGAAATAGTGATGATTTTTAAATCAGATTTATCTTTAACGTGTTTTTGTGAAGGTAAATTTACTTACGCAGCATGATGCCTTTGCAGGGAAGAGAAGCAGTATTATGCTCATTTTTGATGCGTTTAACCTAATCAAATCACTGGAAATTTCTACGAAATCATTTTAATCTTAGCCTATTCTTGGACTATATTTGTAAAAAAACTTATTCAACCTTGAAAAAACTCACAATCTCTCTTCTTTTCTTTGCTTGCGTAGCTTTTCGCAGCGAAGACTTTAAACCTTACACTGAGCATATTCCTGGCCTGCAACATGGCTTAGATATGCAGCCAATTCCTGCAGGCGAATTTATGATGGGAAGCCCCGAGTCTGAAAAAGACCGCAAACCCGACGAAGGCCCACAACATAAAGTGAAAATTGATGCTTTTTGGATGGCCAAATACGAAACTTCGTGGGAAATGTACGAAGCGTATTTCAATAAAGAATTGGAAGTAAAAGACGAAAAAAACACGGCTGAAGTAGCTACTCGTGTAAGCACAGTGGCACGCCCAACGCAGCCTTACGTCGAAATGTCGTTTGGACAAGGCAAAGAAAGTGGTTTTCCGGTTTGTAACGTAACGCAGTTTGCTGCTCGCTCATTTTGTAAATGGCTGTATGCAAAAACGGGACATTTTTATAGGTTGCCAACTGAAGCTGAGTGGGAATATGCCGCTCGTGCTGGCTCAACGACAACGTTTTATTTTGGAGATGATGCCTCAAAAATGAAAGAATATGCGTGGTATTTTGAAAATTCTGATGGAGCTTACAAGAAATCTGGCCAACTAAAACCCAACGCTTGGGGGCTTTATGATATGTACGGAAATGTGGCCGAGTGGACTTCTGACCTTTATGTAGCTGATTTTTATAGCAAGCCAGAGGCGGCAAATAATCCTTATATCAAACCATCGAATCATTATCCGCACGTGATTCGTGGCGGGCATTGGGACGATGATGCTGATAAACTCCGTAGTGCATCTCGCCGAACTTCAACACCCGAATTGAAACAACGTGACCCCCAAATTCCGAAATCTGATTGGTGGTTGACCGATGCACCATTTTTAGGTTTTAGAGTAGTGAGACCAGTAAAACAGCCTTCAAAAGAAGAAATTGAAGCTTATTTTGCTCGCCCTCCAAAAGATATTCCTTGATAGATTTCAAGTGGTGGCACGCTTGGCGTGCCACCTCTTATTTTATTGTCGTTTCAAAATCAAAGCACTGATTAACGAAACCACCAAACCTACTGGCAGAATTTCCATATAAGTCAAGAATATTACGCCCAATGGTTTTTTGTACATTTCTTTGTACGTTTCCATTTCGGCAGTTTGTGCCTTAATTTCTGCGTTACTTGCTCCATTTGCCTTAGCAGTTTCGATTGCCTGAGTGCAAAACTTTTCCATGAAATCAGGAATGAAAAAATAATAGTCAACCAACCACGTAACTACATACATCGTTGAAGCAATAAGAGCAATCAAAAAGCCGATTTGGAATGCTTTACCAAACGTAATTACTCCAGCATTTTCTTTATCTCTAAAATTCTTCACGCCCACAAATACAAGCGAAAATGCTAAAATCATGGCAGAATAACCCACCACCATACTGCCATTGAAATTGTTGTAAGCATAGCAGTAAGCCATTGAACAAAGCAGAAAAACCGAAACGATAAGCCCCGAAATGAGGCCATTGGTAAGTATGATTTTTTTCATGTTGTTTGATATTGTTTGATTTGGTTTAGGCCACAAATCTGAGAATTTTAGTATGTTTTTGACTCATACTTTTGAGTGATTTTTACGCAGAATAGCTTTTTCATACTAAAGTACTAAGCCAATTATGCAATCAAACTCAATCTTTTGGCCTTTTCAATAGCTTGCGTACGGCGTTTTACGTCCATTTTTTCAAATACTTTAGAGGTGTGAGTTTTGATAGTATTAAGCGAAACAAAAAGCCTTTCGGCAATTTCTTGGTTGCTTAGTCCATCGGCCATTAGTTGCAAAACTTCGAGTTCACGCTTGCTTATTCCAAGCTCATTCATTACTTCTTCGTTGATGATAAACTCGGTAGTTTTCGTAACAATTTCTTTTTCAATAATTTGAGTTTCTACTTTGGGTTTTGTCAATTTTAGTGCAAGCCAGACTCCTAAACCAGTAAAAAGGAGAGCAATAAGACCAACGTAAATCTCGAATGTATGATTAATGATAACGAATCGTAGTTCAATCCATTTTAGAAAGAAAAGCAGAAAGGCCAACGAAATTCCGTAAAGAATCGTATCTCTATTTTTATTGATAAAATTCAAAATCATTTTTGGTTAAAAAAGAAATGGCACAAA
>NZ_JBMLRC010000390.1:3616-9134 GCF_049241225.1 Emticicia sp. | reverse complement strand
ATCAAAAATAACGTCCAATTTTTGGATGGTCAACAATCATTTTTTTGAGTTTTTGGTTATTGATGCTTCCTTGAATGCTATAAATTACTTTGCCGTTTGGCTCAACCAAAAGCGTATAAGGTAAAGCCCCATTCCATTTTGGGTCGATGGCTTCGATGAGTTTGTAAATGTCTTCGTCTTTAAAAATATAGTTTTTCACGCCCGAATGTTTTTCTTTCAGAAACTTCAAGGCTTTCTCTTTTTTCTCTAATTTATCGGCCGAAACCGATACAAATTCAAAATCTCTTGCTCCGTACATTCGGTGAATATCCAAAAAATCAGGGTATTCCATCACGCAAGGCCCGCACCAAGTTGCCCAAACGTTTATTAGGCGAAGTTTATCCGAGTCAGCATTTTTTACCAGTGTTTTTATACCTTCGGTGTCCAATTCTTCGAGCGTAACGGGGCGTGATGTCCAATTTTTCTCGTTTTTCTCGTTATATTCTGTTTTCCAAGCCCATTTTATCGAGCAACCGAAGGTTTTGGTGGTAGGAGTAGATACTTCTTTTCCGGCCAAAACTTCGTCAATCGCTTTGCGTAAATCTTCGGCATTGGCTCCTTTGCTGGGCTTTTCTACGGCATCAAGTCGACCATTGTATCTCAAAATTCGTTGATTATCAAACACATACGCATGAGGTGTAGCTACTGGGCCGTATTTTATTGAAACAGCTTCGTTATCGCCATCGTAGAGGTACGGAAAATTAAATTGCTTTTCTTTCGCTCTGATTTTCATATTATCAAAATCATCGTTGAGGTCGGTATAACCTAATTCTTCCAGCAACAGCCCGTTTGGACTATTGGGCGAGATAGCTACAACTGCCACACCTTTACTTTTATAATCATCCATAATTTTCTTGATTCGGTCTTCGTAGGCCTGTGCAGTAGGGCAGTGCGTACATGTAAAAATTATCACCAATACTTTTGCAGACGCAAAATCTTTTAGTGAATAGAATTTGCCATCATAATTCGGAAGTCGAAAATCGGGTGCTTTTGCTCCAATTGCCAGTGTTGGCGTTTCTTGTGCAGGAATTGCTTGTGGACGAGCCACAAATTTGCTTTGGGCATGGGCAATGATGCCCGCACAGAGCCATAAAAGAATAAGGAAAGGTTTCATTTTGTAAGGTTGAATAGAGAAGAATAGTATTATAATTACAGTCAAATTTATATAAAATTTTAATAAAATAATGATACTTTTTAAGAAATGATAGTAATGGTTTGAAGAAATAGCGTATTTTTGTTATTCAATTATTCAACTCTATAATCATACAGATAATGAACTCAAATTTCTCTCGTCGTGATTTCGTGAAGGCTTCGGCAGCCGCTGTGGGCGGTATCTCGATGGCTTCCTTACCAATCGAAACATTCGCTAATTCTTCGGTTGACGATACCATAAAAATTGCATTAATTGGTTGTGGTGGCCGTGGAACTGGTGCTGCCATGCAGGCTCTTTCGGTAAAGCATAATGTAAAACTTGTGGCAATGGCCGATGCGTTTAAAGACCGAATCGACTCTTGTTACAAAAATCTTACAACCGAAAAAGAACCAGGAAAAGGCGTGAAAAGCCGAGTTGATGTGCCAGAGCAAAACAAATTTGTAGGTTTCGACGGCTACAAGCAAGCAATCGCATTGGCTGATGTTGTGCTTCTCACAACGCCTCCAGGTTTCCGCCCGATACATTTTGAAGAGGCTGTTCGTCAGGGAAAGCACGTTTTCATGGAAAAACCAGTAGCAACTGATGCACCCGGTATTCGTAGAGTTTTGGCGGCGGCCGAAGAGTCAAAAAAGAAAAACTTGAAAGTGGTTGTAGGTTTACAACGCCATTATCAAAAATCATATCTTGAAACATACAAAAAAGTAATTGACGAAGGTGCTATTGGCGACATCGTTGCAGCACGTTGTTATTGGAATAATGATGGTGTTTGGGTAAACGAGCGTCAGGCAAACCAAACCGAAATGGAATATCAAATGCGTAACTGGTATTATTTTGTATGGCTCTGTGGCGACCACATTAATGAGCAACACATTCATAATATTGACGTAATTAACTGGTTTAAAGGAGGTTATCCGACGGAAGCTAATGGTATGGGTGGACGTCAGGTGCGTGTAGATAAGAAGTATGGAGAAATATATGATCACCACTACGTGGAGTTTAAATATGCCGATGGTATGATTTTATCGAGTTCGTGCCGTCATCAACCAGGTACTGTTTCTGACGTATCAGAACATTTAATTGGAACAAAAGGCCGTGCAACTGAAGGTAAGATTTTTGACCTTAAAGGAAATAATATTTGGCGACACAAAGGCGAAGGAGATGGTAATCCGTATCAGGTAGAACACGATGTATTATTTGATTGTATTGTGAACAACAAACCTATTAATGATGCAGAAAATGGTGCGAAAAGTACGATGACTGCCATTATGGGGCGTATGGCTACTTATTCGGGTAAGAGAGTGAAATGGGAAGAAGCACTCAACTCAAATATTAATTTGATGCCAGATACCTACACTTGGGATACCATGCCTAAGACTTTACCAGATAAAGATGGTTATTACCCAATTCCAATGCCAGGTAAAACGAGAGCGGTGTAACTAAATTAAGAATGTAGAGTTAAGAATTAAGAATGTTTATCAATCGAAGCTAAGGATTAATGAACAGATTTCAGCAATTCTTAATTCTACATTCTTAATTCTTAATTAGTATTTACTTTACGAGTTCTCCGCTCAAACGCATGATTTGTAGCTCTGAGATTTTGATATTATAACGAGCATTTGTAAGGCGATTCAAGGAAGTATTCAAACTGCGTTGTGCTTCGTTCAATTCTAAGATTGTTGAGCCACCCAGCTTAAATTTCTCCAACGAAATCTTCAAGTTTTCTTCGGCTACTTCGTTGTTTTCTTCTTCAAGTTTTAATAATTCTTTATCGGTTTGATATTGGTTGTAGGCACGCATCAAGTCGGCTTCCAATTGTACCCAAAGGTTTTCTTCTTGCTTACGCAAAATATCAGTATTGATTTTTGAAGTTTGAATCTGACGACGAATGATTTCACCGTTGAAGATATTCCAAGTTGCTCCTATACCTGTATTCAAACCCACATTCTGATTGTATAAAAATAAACCTGCATTGGTTCTGTTTAATGAAAAACCCAACGAAGAATTAAGTGTAACTCTCGGAAGTTTGGCTGCCGCTACTTCTCTTTGCGTAATTAGGCTTATATCGGTCGTTTTACGCAAAACCTGTAAGTTTTTGTTGGCCGCTCGTGCTTGACTTTTGAGTTGTTCGGTGGTAGGGTCAAACATGATTCCTACTACTTCTTGCACATCAAAATCTTGGTCGGCAGGTCTTAGTAAAAGATTGTTGAGTGTTACTTTGGCGTTTTTAAGTGAGTTTTTGGCTTGCACCAATTGCGTATTTTGGGTGTTGAGTTCAGTTTTTGATTGTAGATAATCTAATTTCGAACCCTTTCCAAACTCCCAACGCTGTTGTGTAATCGTAAGACGTTCTTCATAATATTTGATGATTGTCTGCAAAAAAGCTACGGTCTGTTTCTGACGCATTACTTCATAATAAGCTTGCATTACGCTCACAACTGTGTTTTCCATCATTTGTCGAGACTGTAATTGGCTCAACTGTCCTTGCCCTTTCAGGCGGTCGAGAGTGGCGTACATTCGTTTTCCATCATAGAGTACCCACGAAACAGCTACGTTTGTAGTTGGTGCGATACTGGTACCAAAACGATTAATTTCCGTACCATTCGAAAGTTTTTGTTTCACTTCGTTTAATGCACTTCCTACGTTGGCATTCAAATCTACTCTTGGAAGCATTCCTGCATTTCCTTTAAAGACTTGCAGTTCTGATGCTTCTTGTTGCATTTGAGCTACTTTTATATCGTAACTTTTCTCAAGAGCAGTTCCAACGGCATTTTCGAGTGTTAATATTTCTTGGGCTTGTAAAACAGCAGGCAATAAAAATATAAACAGAAAGTATTTTTTCATGATTAAGAGTTTCAATCTATAGGTAAGGGCGTATCGCATACGCCCTTACAGCGAGTATTTGTGCTTGTAGGCGTATGCGATACGCCCGATGTTTTTATGCCATTTCAGCTTCGTGAGCAATTTCTTCGATTTGTTTCATACGCTCGAAATTTTTATTACGAGATAAGAAAGTATAAATCGCTGGAATTACGTATAAAGTCAGAACCAATGAGAATAACAAACCACCCATGATTACGATACCCATCGCCATACGGCTTTTTCCTGCTGAGCCGAGAGCAAAAGCAATAGGAGCTGCTCCTAAAACTGTCGCAAAACTTGTCATTAAGATTGGACGGAAACGCATGGCAGCCGCTTCGATGGCCGCTTCTCTGATACCCATTCCTTTTTCTCGTAATTGATTCGCAAATTCTACAATCAAGATACCGTTTTTAGTTACCAAACCGATGAGCATAATCATACCGATTTGACTGAAAATATTGAGTGTTTGGTTGAAATACCACAACGAGAATACTGCTCCAGCAATCGCCAGAGGTACTGTAAGCATGATTATGAATGGGTCAACGAAACTTTCGAACTGAGCAGCCAAAATCAAATATACTAATACCAATGCCAATAAGAACATATAAAGTGTATTCGACGAACTTTCGGAGAAATCTCTCGAAGAACCCGCCAAAGCCGTACGAATGACATCATCAGCCATTTTATCTCTGATTTTGTCCATAGCCTTGATACCATCACCAATCGTTTTTCCTGGTGCTAAACCAGCCGAAACCGTAGCACTCATGTAGCGATTGAAGTGGTATAGCTGCGGTGGGCTACTTTCTTCGTTAATTTTCACGATATTATCGAGTTGAATAATTTCACCACGATTATTTTTAACGTAAGTATTTTTCAAATCCAATGGTTCGTCACGGTTGGCACGGTCGAATTGACCAATAACTTGATACTGACGACCATTCATTGTGAAATATCCGAAACGCTGACCAGCAAAAGCCAATTGCATCGACTGAGCCACATCCGTTACCGAAACGCCCATACTTTTGGCTTTTTCACGGTCGATACTCACTTCGAGTTCTGGTTTATTAAACTTCAAGTTCAAATCCGAAACCATGAATGTTGGGTCTTTAGCCACTTCTTCCATAAACTTCGGAACGTACTGACGGAGTTTCTCAAAATCAGGTGCTTGAATAACGTATTGTACGGGTAAACCTCCTCGTTTATCCAAAGAGATAGTTTCTTGTTGCAACACAAATGCTCTGGCATCGGGCATTTTTTTGGTGATTTTACCCACTTGGTCAGCAATTTGCTGTTGCGTACGTTTTCTGTTTTGTGGCTCAGTAAGGACTAATCTTGTAAAACCAGTATTGGCCGCACCCGAACCCGCAAAACCTGGTGCTGTCATCGTAACGATTACGTTAGCTTCTGGCACCGAATCACGAATTGTTTTGCCGAGTTTCTGAATATAGTTATCGGTAAATTCAAAAG
>NZ_JBMLRC010000390.1:0-3516 GCF_049241225.1 Emticicia sp. | reverse complement strand
GAATCACGAATTGTTTTGCCGAGTTTCTGAATATAGTTATCGGTAAATTCAAAAGATGAACCTTCAGGAGCAGTAATTTGCAAACGCATGGCACTGCGGTCATCGAGTGGAGCTAATTCTTGTTGGAGGTCTTTTCCGAAAAACCAAGTCATACCAAACGTAAGTAAAATCAACGGAATTGCCACCCAACGAATATTCATGAAACTTGTCAGACGTGTGCGGTAACCCTCAATTACTCTTTCAAAGAAAGGTTCGGTCATTTCGTAGAAACGACTATGTTTTTGATTTTTTCTTACTAAATAAGCATTCAACATTGGGGTAAGTGTCAATGAAACGAATGCAGAAATCAATACGGCGGTGGCCAAAACGATACCGAATTCACGGAAAAGACGACCAACGAAACCTTCCATAAATATAACTGGCAAGAATACCGATGCAAGCGTAATTGAGGTGGAAAGTACGGCAAACATGATTTCGTTGGCACCTTTGATGGCAGCCTCAATTGGCTTCATGCCTTCCTCAATCTTTTTATAGATATTTTCGGTAACAACAATACCATCATCAACCACTAAGCCCGTTGCCAAAACGATAGCAAGTAGCGTAAGTACATTGACAGAGAAACCGAAAATATACATGAAGAAGAACGTACCCACGAGCGATACTGGAATATCAATCAACGGGCGAACGGCAATAATCCAATCACGGAAGAACAAGAAAATGATGATAACAACCAATCCGATGGCAATCAAGAGTGTTTCGCCTACTTCTTCTACTGATTTTTTGATGAAAGTTGTGTTATCAGACATCAACTCCATTCTATAATCTTTCGGAAGTTCTTTTTTAATTTCGGCCAAACGCTTATTTACCTGTGCCGAAATATCCAAATAATTAGCCCCTGGTTGTGGTACAATTGCTAAACCAATCGAAGGAATTCCGTTGATACGCATGAGCGTTTCTTCGTTTTCGGCTCCGAGTTCGGCACTACCAATATCTTTGAAACGAATAATTTTTTCGCCTACTGTTTTTACAATCAAATTATTGAAGTCTTCCTCACCTTTGAATCGACCAATAGTTTTTACGGTTAATTCAGTATTATCTCCTGCCAATTTACCACTTGGAAGCTCCACGTTTTCACGGTCAAGTGCTTGTTTTACATCTTGCGTTGTTACGCCCTGAGCTGCCAATTTATTTGGGTCCATCCACAAACGCATCGAAAATCTTTTTTGTCCCCAAATCATTACTTGGCTAATACCTTGAATGGTTTGTAGGCGTTGTGCAACTACGTTTTCGGCGTAATCGCTGATTTCCATGTGACTTCTGATGTCCGACTGCAAAAGCATACTCATGATTGGGTCAGAGTTGGCATCGGCTTTTGAAACCGTTGGCGGGCCATCAATATCTTGTGGGAGCTGACGCACCGCACTCGAAACTTTATCACGTACGTCGTTGGCGGCGGTTTCCATATCTACACCGATTTCAAATTCGATGGTGATTTGGCTCGAACCATTGTTTGACGACGAGTTAATGGATTTGATACCTTCGATGGCATTTAATGCCTTTTCGAGCGGTTCGGTAATCTGCGACTCAATAATATCGGAGTTGGCACCAACATAATTGGTACGCACCGAAACAACAGGCGGGTCAATGGATGGATACTCTCGTACACCCAAAAAAGTATAGCCAATTGCTCCAAACAAAATGATGAGTAGATTCATCACGATGGCTAATACTGGACGTTTGATTGAAATGGTTGAGATTGACATAATTCAATGTTGAATGATGAATGAGTGAATGAGTGAATGTTTATAATTCACCTACTGTCAATTACTTAGCTAATTATTTTTTCGAAATTCTGAAAAATATAACTTCTCATCGAACCGCTAAAGCGGTAACTCGATAGCAAAATCTTTATTTTCCCGCACCTTTAACTTTTACAGCGGCATCTTTTTTCAATGCCATGATACCCGAAACGATGAGAGAATCGCCAGTTCGGAGTCCGCTCGTAACCTGAATTTTCTTGTCGTTACGAACGCCCGTTTCAATCATTACTTCGTCGGCTTTTCCATTACGCACTACATACACTTTTTTACCTTTCAAAACTGGCACAACTGCTTCGGTCGGAATCATAATTGCCTGAGCAATATCTAAATCAACCGAAACTCTTACGAACATACCCGGCACGAGTCTATCGGCTGGGTTTTTAGCCAAAGCTCTTAGTTTCAAAGTACGAAGATTTGGGTCAATTTTTGGGTCGATAGCCACAACATTGGCATAGTATGCTTCTGGTTGGCCCTCCACTTCAAACTTTACATTTCTACCAACTCTGATGAGCGTAGAATATTTTTCTGGAATCGAAAAATCAACTTTTACAGGATTTGTCTGTACGAGGGTTGCCAAACTTGTCGTTGGCGTTACGTACGCCCCTTGACTGACGTTTTTCAAACCAATTTTTCCGGCAAAGGGAGCTTTCAAAACTGTTTTTTCGAGATTTGCCTCAATGAGTTCTTTGTCGGCATTGAGGGTATTGATTTTATTAGCCGTGATTTCGTATTCTTCTTTGCTAATGGCATTGATATCTAATAATTTTTTCTGACGAGCTTCGGTTTGTTTGGCCAATTCTATCTCGAAATTAAGTTTTTTCAACTGAGCTTGAAGGTCAGTATCTTTGATTCGGGCAATTACTTGTCCTGCTGCAACTCGGCTACCTTCTTTGATATTAAGAGCAAGAATACGGCCAGAAGCCTCAGCTCTCAATTCGATTTCTTCATTCGGAAAAATCGTACCAGACGATGTAATGACATTATCAAGGCTTTCGGTATTGACCACAAAAACATTTACGGCTACGGCAGGGCCACCACCTTTCATATCTTTGCCTTTTTCGCCTCCTTTACCTCCTGATGGTGCTGAACCTCCTCCGCCACCTGGACCTTTTTCGCCACCTAAATCGGGCTTTTTAAAGAAGAAAATTTTGCCAAGTACCAAGACCGCAACAACAGCAACAATAGTCAGAATCGTACGCATATTAAACTAATGATTAGAGGAGTATCTGTTAGAAATTTAGATAAGTTATATAAAATAAACGCAAAAATATACCGAACTGTTACGATAATAAAAGTTTTTGTATTATTCCTATTAAATAATCGACATAAGGGGTGTTTTTAACGACTGTTAGCTTAGAAACAAGCAATTTGGGTGAGTTTTTGGAAAGTAAAATTTCTGATTCTACCTTTGTGGCTTTCAATAAAATACAACTTTATTTTCATGCAAAAACTCTCCACTCTTCTGCTAATTGTTTGCTTATCACTTCGTGTTTTTGGGCAGCAGGAAACGATGCCTAAAGCCTGTACAAATCCTGGAAGTGGGATTTTAGTTGACGGAGGATTTTCTGTAACTCCCCAGTTTGCTTGTTTAGACTTCAGTAGTAATTCGGCAACAATATTAGCCTCCAACGCAGTATCACCGAGTGGTGGGAAGCTATCTAATCTTGGTTATATTTTTAATTTCAAAGATGGTGAT
>NZ_JBMLRC010000389.1:0-2288 GCF_049241225.1 Emticicia sp. | reverse complement strand
TATTTTTCATTTTGGGCGTTATCTGCGTTTTGTTGTCGTTGGCACGCCCGCAGCGAGTGCGAGAAAGTAAAGAACAGTTTTCGGAAGGTATTGATATTATGCTCGCCATGGACATTTCGGAGTCAATGTTGGCAACCGATTTGAGTCCGAATCGTTTGGAGGCGGCCAAAAACGTTGGGCATGAGTTCATCAAAGGGCGTTTTCAAGACCGTATCGGTTTGGTTGTTTTTGCGGGAGAAGCATTTTCGATGTGTCCGCTCACGACCGATTACGAAGTGCTGAATGAATATCTGAACGAAATAAATAGTAACCTCATAAAAACCACAGGAACGGCCATTGGAAGTGCATTGGCTACTTGTATTAACCGTTTGCGTGAGATTCCGAGTAAGAGCAAAGTAGCCATTATTCTGAGTGATGGAGATAATACCGCAGGCTCGCTCGACCCACTCACAGCTACCGATTTAGCAAAATCTTTTGGTATAAAAGTTTATACGATTGCCGTCGGAGGTAATGACAGCGAAGTAAAAGTTGATGAAAATACCCTCCGAGAGATTGCCCGTGAAGGAAACGGACAGTTTTTTAGAGCAACCGATAACCAAACCCTCCGAAATATCTTCGAACAAATCAACCGCCTTGAAAAAGTAAAAATCAAAGATAATGTATATCGTGATGTAGAGGATTTTTACTATATCTACCTCAATTGGGCGGTTGTGTTTTTGTTAGCTGCTTTTTTCTTTAAAAATACTTTCATTGGGAACATTTTGGAAGATTAATGCGTAGAAATTAATGGAATTAGCCTGCATTATTTTTCTATCTCACACAAGATTTTAACAATTATTCTGCCTTTATTTTTTGAGTATTTCAGTAGTTTTTAAGATATTGCAAGTGTAAACAGTCCACAAATTACTTATGCTGAAATACATACTCTTCCTTATTATCCTCACTCCCTTCTTTTCATTTTCCCAGCAAGGTTCATTCAAGCCGTGTAGTAGCGTATTACTTGAAAAATGGAAATTTCAGTATTATTCCTACAACACAAAATATCCACTTTCCTCCGAAAAACTCACAGAGCAATTAAATCGAACATTGACTAACCAGCCAAGGCAAATAAATGGCTTTGTTACGATTCGTTTTGTGGTGAATTGCGAAGGGCAAACAGGAAATTTTGAAATCTATCAAATTGATAATCATTACCAAAATACGAAGTTTGACGAAAAGTATGTTGAGGAATTACTAACTTTTACCAAGACCTTAAATGATTGGAAAATTGCAATTCATAATAAAACTTTAAAAGTTGATTATTACACTTATTTAACCTTCAAAATTGAGCATGGAAAAGTTACGGAAATTGTGCCTTAGTTGCACATTCTTACTGATTATGTTTTCTTCTTTTGCTCAAAATGATAGTGTTTTGAAAGCAAAAAAAGAAAAATATATTACGCAAAAACACTGGCATAAGTTCAGCTATAACTCGTCAGAATGGCAAATGTATTTAGATTCTGCCTTGGCAATTGAGCCTAAATATGCTTATCTATGGCAACAAAAATCTATGCCAAATTTTAAAAGTGGCAAATATTATGATGGTATGAAGTTTCTGAATAAAGCAGTTGAATACGACACACTGGCTTGGTTGGGCTATCGAGGTTTTATGAAATGTGTATTTATGAAAGACTATGCCAATGCAATCACAGATTTGAAAGCTATTTATAAAAAACGCCCAATCGACCAAATAATGGACCATAGTTTTCCTTTTTGGATAGGTATTTCTTATTTAAAGTTAGGCAAATTAGATTCAGCCGATTATTACTTAGGTTTATCGGTTAATAATTCCCTATTGAAAGGCAAAGAAGCAGTGCATTATGTAGATTGGTTTTACTGGGGGTTGACAAAATACAAGCAAAAAAAGTATAAAGAAGCTTTATCATACCTCGAAAATGCTATGGCTCAAAATTCACATTTTCCAGATGCTGAGTATTATAAAGCTATGGTTTTACTGCAAATCAACCAAAAAGAAGCAGCAAAAGTATTATTAGTCCAAGCAAAAACTAATATAGAAGCTGGGTATCGAATGAATGAAGATAACGAATCGTATGTCAATTATCCTTACCAAATTACAACTTTTGAAATTGATGAAGTTTTAGCGAAGCTTTGAATGAAAATAAATGTGTGGATTCAAACCATTTTTTTATAAATTAACGCAATTTCTTGCAAAATCCCCCACTGTAATTCATGTATAATATGTCGAATAAACGAAAAATCATCTACGCTATCTTATTAGTTGTGCTTGT
>NZ_JBMLRC010000388.1:1397-2751 GCF_049241225.1 Emticicia sp. | reverse complement strand
TAAAATAGCCATTGACGCTCAAATGCGTATTTCCAATCAACTTTGATATCAGATTTTGTAAAATAATCTTTGGCAGGAATGTAAGTTTCAGACCCAATGGTATAGCCGCCCACATATTCTTGGCTGTTTTCTTTGATATGACTACGAATAAAATCCGGCACACCCCAACGTAGGCAGAAAAAATCTTCGTTTCGAGCCGTCCAAGTAACTTTATAGGTCTGTGGTTTAGGTACGAAGTAGGTATCAAAAAGCTTTCCACCGTGCACTTTTACGAGCGTTGGCGTAGAGTGGGCGTGCGACCAGTTGTATTTAAAATCTGCCCAAATGGGTTTTTCAATAAAATCCATTGTACCTTCTTCGTCGATGGCTCTTCGTGTCAATCGCTCGGTTTCGATGCTCGTGGGACCAAGCGAGCCTACATTACTCGAAAATGGTATGCGGTGAATCAATTTGCACTTTCTGCCCGATAGTCTCATACCCTCAATGATGGTTTCTTTCATCCAGTCTTCACGTTGCTGTGGCGTCATGCCGCCCATACCTTCGCCCAAAGTAAGACCAAAGCCTGTAAGTTCGGGGTATTCTTGCAACACTTGGGTTACACTTTCACGAGTGTAGCGTTTAATGATGCTCGAAGTATCGCCTTTTACAAAGTGCTGATGCTCCAAATTATCCATCGCCACATTGTGGGCTTTAGAAAATTCGGGACTTACGAAAATATTAAAAGGCACTAAATAAGTTTCTATTTCACGCTCCTTAGCCATTCGTAAAATTCCATGAAAAAGCGTTTGCCACTCCTTCATTTCTGCATCTGAAAAAGGCGATGCTTCGGGGAAGTTTTTTGCACGAATCATATACACGTATGGGTGTAAATTCCATAAACTCAAGATGTTGAATCTATTTTCAGCCATCATATCCAAAAATGCCTCCCAATATTTGATGTCTTTGCAGGTTTCTTGGTGTAAATCTAAAGCATAACTATGGCGATAGGTATCGTAGGGCAAATCAAACTTTATAGAACGATAAGGATATCTTGGTTTTTCTTCAAAAGCCTTGATTTTATCTAAACCAACACCATTTTTGATGTTTTCTGCTACTGCCAATGCCCCGTAAATTAATCCACGGGCATCGCCACCAACGATGTCGATGGCATTTTTATCCTTTAAAACACCATACGATTCGGGTGCAAACTTACTGGCATTTATCTTAAAATTAATCGTAAATTGTGTAGCAGTGTTTTTCACTACATATCCTTTCTTATTCAGCGTTTTTTCAAGCATTCGCTGGGCGTAGGCAATTTTTGAATTGTCTAATGAAGAACTAAACCTGACTGTTTGGGAAAAACCAATACCATGAA
>NZ_JBMLRC010000388.1:0-1297 GCF_049241225.1 Emticicia sp. | reverse complement strand
AAATAATTAACTTTAAGTTCGATTATCGTAAAACTACTTTTCATGCAAAATCAAGAAATAGAAATATTCTACCCAACCAGCGTTTCGGCTTGGAGAGAGTGGCTTGAACAAAATCATACTACTCAGCAGTCTATCTGGCTTATGTATTATACAAAAAAATCGGGAAAACCCACTATTTCTTGGTCGGAAGCCGTGGATGTTGCTCTTTGCTATGGTTGGATTGATAGTAAACATGTAAAAATTGATACCGAAACTTCTCGCCAATATTTTACCAAACGTAAGGCCAAAAGCACATGGTCGAGAGTCAATAAAGATAAAATAGAGCAATTGATTGCAGATGGTTTAATGACCGAAGCAGGCTTAAAAAGTGTAGAAATAGCTAAACAAAATGGCTCTTGGACTCTCCTCGATAGCATAGAAGCACTTGAAATTCCTGAGATTTTGGAGTTGGCATTTAGTAAAAATGAAGGTTCAAAACAAAAATTCCAAGCTCAAAGCAAATCAAAACAGAAACTCATGCTCTATGGTTTGAAAGCCGCTAAAACTATACCTACCCAAGAAAAGCGAATTAGAGAAATCATTGATGCTCTGTCCAATTAGCTCATTTACAAATAGTTATCGCATTTTTTTAACTGAAAATTTCTATTTCGTTCTTAAAATCTAAAAAAATTGAAAAAGAATTTTGCGAAACTAAATAGTTGCACATATATTTGCAACCAAACGGTTTCATTAATAAATTAGAATGAAAAAAATAGACCACTGGTTAGAACAATTCAAGAAGATTTGGGCGAGCCGTTTTAATCAATTAGACGAAGTATTAACAACAATTAAAGATAAGAAAAATGAAAACAGCATTACTTTTTGACTTTGCCGTAAACAAAGCTGACAATACTGTAAATGTAAAGCGAGAATTTGACGCCGACCTTGCATTGGTGTGGGAGGCTTGGACAAATCCTGAAATTCTTGACCAATGGTGGGCACCAAAGCCCTATCAAACCAAAACCAAATCAATGGATTTTAGAGAGGGTGGCATGTGGTTGTATTGCATGGTTGGTCCGACAGGTGAGGTACATTGGTGCAAAAACGATTATCTAAAAATTGATATACAGAAGAGTTATACAGGTTTAGATGCTTTTTGTGATGAAAACGGTGCAGTAAATATGGATATGCCCCGAACACAATGGACAAATTCGTTTACGGCAGTATCTAACGATAAAACATTAGTGACAATAGTAGCTCAATATGAAAGCCTTTCTGACCTCGAAAAAGTAATCGAAATGGGCTTTAAAGAAGGATT
>NZ_JBMLRC010000387.1:0-7495 GCF_049241225.1 Emticicia sp. | reverse complement strand
CAGCGTTGATACGAACAATCCACAAACGACGATAACTTCTTTTCTTTTGTTTACGACCTGAATAGGCATAAACTAAACCTTTTTCAACGGCGTTTTTTGCAACCGTCCAAACATTTTTTCTGCGTCCGTAATAACCTTTGGCTAATTTGAGGACTTTCTTGCGTCTTGCTCTTGACGCAACGTGGTTTACACTTCTTGGCATTTTTTTGTTGTTTTTGTTTTTTGACGTTGGCGGCTAATTCAATTGAGAATGTAGAATTAAGAATGTAGAATGGTTAGATTCTTCAATTCATAACTCATAATTCATAATTCATAACTCTTTAGTGCCATTTGTCGGGTGAAACATTGGCAGTGTGTCGATTTTCGACTATCTGCGTTAACCATGTAATTGAAAAACGGTTTTGAATGATGACAACGAAAAATAATTCGTCAATCGTAATTCAAAAATTCGTCACTCGTATTACATACATAATAATCCTTCGATACGATTAGTATCAGCCGAACTTACAAGGGTAGCCTTAACTAAGTTACGCTTACGCTTGTTTGATTTTTTTGTTAGGATGTGGCTATGAAAAGCGTGTTTACGCTTAATCTTTCCTGTTCCTGTAATTTTGAAGCGTTTTTTCGCTCCAGAATTGGTTTTTTGCTTTGGCATCGCTAAAACATTAAGTATTGAACAAAAAGTAAATTGGGGTGCAAAGATACGAGTTGATATTGAGTTTTCAAATTTTTTTGAAAATGTTTTCAATTATAAACTTGATAATCAACGATTTAATTTTTGATATCTAAATTTCTAACAAAAAACTCACACTTTTTGAGTAAATTTATGGTTAAACTCGTAGTACAATTTCACAAATTGTGCATCAGTATAGGGCAAATTAGAAAAATTGTCCGACAAATAATTCAAAATAAAATTCAGTAGAATGCAATTCTCGCACTTACATAATCATACTCAGTTTTCGTTGCTCGATGGAGCTTCCGATATCAAAAAACTCTTCAAAAAAGCTCAAGCCGATAATATGCCCGCTATGGCAATTACCGACCATGGTAATATGTTTGGGGTTTTTGATTTTGTGGCAACCGCAGGCAAATTTGGCGTAAAACCTATCGTTGGTTGTGAGTTTTATGTGGTAGAAGACCATCATCGTAAGCAATTCACGAAAGACCAAAAAGATAAGCGTTATCATCAGCTTTTATTAGCCAAAAATGCACAAGGCTATAAAAATCTCGTAAAACTTTGTTCTTTGGGTTATATCGAAGGTCTTTATGGTAAATATCCACGTATCACTAAAGCCATGATTGACCAGTATAAAGATGGTTTGATTGCCACTACGTGCTGTATTGGAGCTTCTGTGCCACAAATGATTCTCAAAAAGGGAGAGGAGGAAGGAGAAAAGGAATTTCAATGGTGGTTGGATAGATTTGGGGAAGATTATTATGTAGAACTTCAACGACATGATATTCCAGAACAAATCAAGGCAAATGAAGTCTTGGTTAAATTTGCGAAGAAATACCAAGTAAAAGTTATTGCTTCAAACGATAGCCACTACGTTGACCAACAAGATTGGGTGGCTCATGATATTTTGTTGTGTGTCAATACCAACGAAAAGTTTTCGACCCCTTCGGCAAAGGATTTTAATGATGATGAAGGCTCATCGAAAGATACTCGTTTTGCCTTTTACAACGACCAGTTTTATTTCAAGACTACGCAAGAAATGACCACGTTGTTTAGCGATATGCCAGAGGCTATCGACAACACCAACGAAATTGTTTCAAAAGTAGAAACTTTGAAATTGAAGCGAGACATCATGCTTCCCAACTTCCCGATTCCGAACGAATTTAAAATTCATGACGATGACGTTGCTAATCAGTGGGAATACTTGAAGCACCTTACCTATGAAGGTGCAAGAAAACGATATAGTGAGATTTCGGTTGAAGTGCAAGAACGCCTTGATTTTGAGTTGTTTACCATCAAATCAATGGGTTTTGCGGGTTACTTTCTTATCGTATCTGATTTTATCAAGGCTGGGCGAGACATGGGCGTAATGATTGGGCCTGGTCGTGGTTCGGCGGCTGGCTCGGCGGTGGCTTACTGTATCGGTATCACCAACATTGACCCAATTAAGTATCAGCTACTCTTCGAGCGTTTCTTGAATCCTGACCGTAAGTCAATGCCCGATATTGATACTGACTTTGACGATGAGGGGCGTCAGAAAGTTATTGATTATGTGGTTCAGAAATATACCAAAAATCAAGTTGCTCAAATTATTACCTATGGTACAATGGCCACAAAATCAGCCATAAAGGATGTAGCACGTGTGATGGAATTGCCTTTAGCCGATGCCAACTATATCGTGAAACTCGTGCCTGACAAGCCCGCTTACGGTATTGATTTCGAGAAAATGGTCAATTATCCACTCGAAGGAAAAGGCAGTTTGGTGGAGGTTGGTATTCAGCCCGACGAGATAGAAAATGTGAAGAAGTTTAGGGCGATGTATAACGGCAACGACCTGACGGGCAAGGTTTTACAACAAGCTCATAAACTTGAAGGAACAGTACGAAACACTGGTATCCATGCCGCAGGAATCATCATTGCTCCCGAAGATTTATTCAATATTTTGCCTGTTTCTACTTCAAAAGAAACAGAGTTGTTGATTACACAGTACGAAGGAAAGATTATCGAAGATGCAGGGGTAATCAAGATGGACTTCTTGGGTCTGCGAAATTTGACGATTATCAAAGACTGCCTCAGAATGATTAAGGAAAATCATGGTGTGGAAATAGATATTGATAATATTCCGCTCGATGATAAACTTACGTACGAACTTTTCCAACGTGGCGAAACCAATGCGGTGTTTCAGTTTGAATCCGATGGTATGAAAAAATACATGAAGGAACTCAAACCCGATAGGCTTGATGACTTGATTGCCATGAACGCCTTGTATCGCCCCGGCCCGATTGCGTATATTCCTAACTTCATCAATCGTAAACACGGTAGGGAAGAGGTAAAGTATGATTTGGCCGATATGGAGGAGTTTTTGGGTGAAACCTACGGAATTACGGTGTATCAAGAGCAGGTAATGCTTTTGTCGCAGAAGTTGGCTGGGTTCTCAAAAGGGGATGCCGATGTTTTGCGTAAAGCGATGGGTAAAAAAGACCGTGCGACACTCGATAAACTCAAACCAAAGTTTATGGAAGGAGCCATGGCTAAAGGTCATGATGGTAAAACGCTCGAAAAAGTGTGGACTGACTGGGAGGCTTTTGCATCTTATGCCTTTAATAAATCTCACTCGACTTGTTATGCTTTTGTGGCTTACCAAACGGCCTATTTAAAAGCTCATTACACCTCCGAATACATGGCGGCTGTAATGACTTCGCAGTTGGGTAATATTGATAAAATTACATTTTTCATGGAAGAATGTAAGGCACTCGGACTCCAAGTTTTGGGACCAGATGTCAACGAATCGCAGAAGCAATTTAGTGTAAACAAAAAAGGCGAAATTCGTTTCGGCATGGGTGGTATCAAAGGCTCGGGCGATGCAGCAGTTGATGCGATTATTGAGGAACGAAAAAAAGGACACTTTACTGATATTTTTGATTTTATTACTCGTGTAAACTTACGTACTGTAAATAAGAAAACACTTGAATCATTTGCTTATGCTGGTGCATTCGATTGCTTTACAGATTTACACCGAGGTCAGTTTTTCGATGAAACCGATGGCACAACTTTGATTGAAAAAATCATCAAATACGCCAATAAGTATCACGAAAATAAAGATGCAGGCCAAAATTCGCTATTTGGCGGCATGGGAGGTGCTTTTGATATTGCTAAGCCAAAGATTCCAGAATGTGAGAAATGGGGTGATATACAGAAGCTGAAATTTGAAAAAGAAGTTGTCGGATTCTACATTTCGGGCCATCCGCTTGATGAATTTAGACTTGAAATGCGTCGTTGTGTGCCACTCGACCAAGTTTTCGACCCACTCAATGCCAACAAAGAATTTGCCATTGGTGGGGTGGTTACGAGCGTGATGCACAAGACATCCAAAAACGGAAATCCGTTCGGAATTATGAAAATTGAAGATTATAATTCGAGCATGGAAATGATGTTTTTCGGACAAGACTTTGTGAATTTCTCGAAGTACATGCAAGTTGGTTTGTTTTTGTTCATTCGTGGAAAAGTACAAACCAAATGGGGGCGTGAAGGAGATTTTGAATTCAAGCCGCTTGGTATGGAATTGTTGAGCGAAATCAGAAATAAATTATTCAAAGAAGTGAAAATTTCGTTGGGCTTACAGTTTGTAAATGCCCAGTTGATTGAACAAATCCAAAAAACAACATCTCGTTATCCAGGTAGTTTTGATTTCAAAATGTCGGTCTACGATTCTGATGAAAAAATGGATGTAATGTTGCTTTCTCGTAAGCAAAAAGTAGCTTCAACCAACGATTTTGTAAAAGAATTAAAAGAGTTGGTTGGCGAAGAAAATGTTGTTTTGGCATAACGGAACTTTTATTTAATGCTGTTTTGTTATCTAATCAATAAAACAAATTATAAATAATATTTTTATTTCCGAAGAGGAATTTACAGAAATGGCAGGTAAAGCAATTGAAATTACAGATGCAAGTTTTGCAGAACTAATCAAATCAGAAACACCAGTGTTAGTTGATTTTTGGGCTGAATGGTGTGGACCATGTAAAATGATAGGACCAGTTGTTGAAGAAATTGCTGGTGAATTTGAAGGAAAAGCAATTGTTGGGAAATTAGATGTAGATGCTAACTCAAATGTTCCAGCAAGTTTTGGTATCCGTTCGATTCCAACTTTGATGATTTTCAAAGGTGGAGCTATGGTTGAGAAAATCGTTGGTGCAGTGCCAAAGAGTGTTTTAACTCAAAAATTGGAAGCACACGTTTAATACGAAAATATATAAGAAAAGCCTCTGTTTTTACCGAACAGAGGCTTTGGTTTTTAGAAGAATCATCTAAATGAATTCTCTTACGAGTTTTTGTGCCAATCGTGGCACGCCAACAGTGGCTGTTTCGGTTATGAAAGTCAAATTTTGATAAAGGTTAGAAACTTCTGGCATATTTGGGTCGATGATGTATTTGGGAGCATCATCTGATACATAACCAATCAATCCTGCGGCAGGATATACCTGCATCGAAGTACCAATTACTACGAATATATCAGCATTAAGGCATAAATCAGCTGCTGGTTCAATCATTGGAACCATTTCACCAAACCAAACTATATGCGGGCGAAGCTGTCCTCCATCCTCAGCTAAATCTCCAATTTCGATAGATTTTGCACCAATATCATAAATTAGGTTTTCGTTTTTGACGCTTCTTACCTTTGAAAGTTCACCATGAAGGTGTAAAACGTTTGTTGAACCTGCTTTTTCGTGCAAGCCATCAACATTTTGAGTAATGATTCTCACATCAAAGTATTTTTCTAAGTCAGCAAGTGCCAAATGCCCAGCGTTTGGTTGGGCTTCAGCGGCCTTTGCACGGCGTTCGTTATAAAATTGCAAAACCAACTTTGGGTTTTTACGCCAGCCTTCGGGAGTTGCTACTTCTTCAATACTATGATTTTCCCATAATCCGCCAGCATCACGAAATGTCATGATACCACTTTCGGCACTAATGCCTGCACCTGTCAAAACTACGAGTTTTTTTTTCATGTTTCTATTCTGCTTTGTGTGCTTCGTTCAATTATCCAAAATACGATACTTAGAATATTAAATGCAAATTTATTTTGCTTATCAATTTAATTTAAAATTTTACATTTTATGTACTTTTGTAAGATAATTTAAATGCTGTTTTCAATCCACTTTTTCAATGAAAAAAATTACTACACTTATTCTAATCTTTACTCCGTTCATCATTTTAGCTCAGATAAGCCCTCCACAAATCAATGGTACTGCCAAAAATTTATGTAACAATATTCCCATTACTCTATCTGCCACAGGTTGTAATGGAAATGTTATTTGGAAGAATGGTTTAACTGGGCAATCAATCATTGTTTCGCAGGCTGGAACTTACACTGCCAGATGCGTAGTCAATGGTACTCAAAGTGTTGATAGTGCTCCATTTGTTGTAAGTGCTAATCTATCAGGCACACTTAATTTTACTGGTCAAAATAATTGTTCCGCTTCAGATTTTGAGTTAAACGCAGTTAGTATACCAATAGGTACATATCCTCAGTTTTATAAAGATTTGCAAAGCGGTGTTGCTGTTCAATCAGTCAAAATAAAGCCTTCAGAAGGAGGTCTTTATACATTTAAAGCTTTTGATAAGATTGTTGGTACTTGGAATACTCAAAATACTAATTCTACCTTCAAAATTAACGATATATTTTTTATTAACTCAAATAAAGGGTGGGCTGTTGGTAGTGGTGGCCGAATTTATTATACGATAAACGGTGGTCAAACATGGAGTACAAGCTATGTTTCAAGTACTGTTGAATTAAAAAATGTTCATTTTGTTAGCGAAATGATTGGTTGGTGCGTTGGAACAACTGGTAAAGTTTATAAAACTACTAATGGTGGAGTTTCGTGGGTAAGTATTACAGTGAATGGTATTCTGAATACTGATATTGTTTATTCAGTGTATTTTGTCGATTCAAATACAGGTTGGATAAGTTTTAGCAATAAAGTGTATAAAACAGTTAATGCCGGAATTTCTTGGACACAGGAGTCTGTCATGGGCCCAGGAGCCTTAACTGATATTTATTTTTTAAATAATACAACTGGCTGGATTTTAACGCAATACTCTGACATACACAAAACCATAAATAGCGGTACTACTTGGACAAAACTAAACGCTCCAACTTTTGGTGAGAATATTAATGATATTCATTTTATAAATTCTAATTTCGGCTGTATAGTTGGAGATAAGGGTTTTTTAGCAATTTCTACGGATGGCGGACAAACTTGGGATACACAAAATGCGGGTACACTTAATAATTTAAAGAAAGTTCGATTTTTAAATGATTCAGAAGGATGGGTTGTTGGAGAAGGCGGATTAGTATTACATACCGATGACGGAGGGAGAAGTTGGTATAAGCAAACTATCGGTTTGACAGAAGGAGTTTTAGGACTATCTGTTTATGATGCCAACTCAGTTTGGATAGCAAGTGAGTTAGGCAAAATTAAGAAGTTTGAATCCACAAAGAAAGATTATTGCCCTTCAAACTCAGTTTTTATCAAACAAAGCCCTGAAAGGCCTGTAATTTCTAAATTATCATGCGATTTTCAAAGTACCAATCTGGCGGTTACAAATTGTTCGGGTGCGGTTAGTTGGAGTAATGGATTAACAACGCAAACCATACAAGTTAATCAAGCAGGCACATACACAGCGAAATGTAAGGTCGATGGTTGTTCGAGCATAGAAAGTAAGAGTATGGAGTTACTTTTCAATAATTCCTTAGATTTTTCCACGAATACCAATTGCCTATCTAATAGTCCAATTTTATTGGCTTCAAGTTCTAATGGAAAT
>NZ_JBMLRC010000386.1:0-4150 GCF_049241225.1 Emticicia sp. | reverse complement strand
CTCGACCATAAGTTGCCACCATCACTGTACCGTCGGATGGGCGAATTTCGATATTGCGAAGTGGAACATTAGCAAACTTAGCGTTAGTCAATTGCCACTGAGGTATTGCCAAAGAAATATCATCACAAGTCCAAACTCCGGCATCAGTAGTTAGTATCATTTGATTGTAATTGAGTGGATTAAATTCTCCTGCAAAAGCCCCAAGTGTCCTCGGAAAACCCGTTAATGTTGTTGTACCTGAGATTTTCTTTAAATCCTGCCAGTTGACACCCCCGTTATTTGTATAAAAAATGGTCGGAACAGCCCCATTTGCCCAAATTGTCACGAGTATTTGATTATCATTTGCACCAACAGCAATATGATTAGGCATTAAGGCCCAATCGGAATTTGGTGCACCATTTATATTGATTCTGGTAGCGATTCTGTTTGTTGGGTTAGGGTCATCTATATTTGTAACTTTATACAGTACGCCCCCAGCCGCACTACCTATGCCACCACTATAACCTGAAACAAACATAACTCCAGGGGTTTTACCGAGCCTGATTCTTATTGGTCTTTGCAGAAGGTCATCGCCATAAATAGAGGTCGTACCGTTTTTGGCAAATATGCCATCAATATAAAAATCAGTAACAACATTCCGACCAGCACTAGCAACTGGGTTTATATTCGAAACTTTTCTAAACCAAACTCGACCTGGAACCGACGAGTCAACAATATGTGCTGCATAAGCAGTATTTGTTAATGAATTATAGTCTCGTGAGGCATTATTTCCACCCCCAAAATAGGTAGACCAATTTGGCAATGAAGGTAAAGAAGCTGAACCTGCAGTAATATTGAGACTTGAGTTAGTGTTCAAGTCTTTCACATATAGGTGAACACTCCCCATGCTTGTATAAAGTAGAATGTTAGGTTGGTCATCATCAAATTTTGCCCAACAGCCTTCATTATTTGCAAGTTTTGTAGCAGAACCAACTCCAGTGCCACTTAACTGAAGTGAGTTTTGGTCTTGAGTGGCAGCACAAAAAACGTTATCATTGGCTATCTGTCTTAAAGCCCCCCAATGAACTTGTGTAGAAGATAACAACTTGTAATTATATGAAGCACTTGAATTCCAATAACGATAAATTGCAGGAGGAGGACCAGCACTATTTACTACAACAACAGCAGTATTGATGTCATTCACAATAAATGCACCTTGGTCATGCCCAATCAAAATTTCATTATTATTTGAAAAGAAATCAATATCATGATAATCTGCATTTCCTGCCGGAGATGACGCACCGCTCTGATTTGCAAAACTGTCCCAATTATCGCCGCTATCAGTACTCCGCCATAGCCCTAAAGTTCCTACAAAAATTGTATTTGGGTCATTCGGATGAATTTTTAATACAGAATTGAGGGTGTACTGCCACCAACCAGGTGCTAAGCGAATTGGATTAGACAAATTAACCATTCTTTTCTGAGTCCAAGTTATTCCCCCATCTATTGATTTGAAAAGACCGTCAGTTGCGGCCCCCAAACCATCCCCAACTAAAATATAAATTACTTGGTTAGCTCCACTTGTTGAACGAGCTATCTCTAAATGACTTACTATTGAATTATTTGTAGTTCTTGACCAAATCATTGTCCAGTTTACACCACCATTCGTCGATTTGAAAACTACACCAGTCTGAGAGATTGCAAACAATGTTCCGTCGGTTGCTTTCTTAATGGCATGAAACACATTAGTAAATGTTGAACCTAAACCACTAATCCCGATACTTGTAGAGGGTTTTAAGATGGGAATCCATGTATTTCCGCCGTCTATTGATTTCATGACCCCTTGCGTAAAAGAGGCACTATACATTTCTGAATTACTTACTATAAGCAATTCATTTGCAGCAGGTGCGTTTGGAATCAACGACCAATCGACCCCTGCATTTGTTGAACGGTAGATTCCCCCCCATGCACTGCAATAATAATGTTGAGTATTAGATTGATTATAGGTAATATCATAAATTCCGTTGGGTCCGGTTAGCCTATCTATTTCAATCCAGTTTGAATTTGGATTTTTATAGTCATTGTTATAATACAAACCTCCTGTATTTGAGCCAGCCCATACTTTTGCAGTACTTGTAACATTAGGGTCAACCATAACTCTTTCTATTCTACCAGCAAAATTATTAGGTCCTCTATGCTCCCATTCAATGTATGGAAATGCTGCATCAATACGTCCATTTTTAGAAGGTTTAAAGTATTTTTCGTAAATAAATTGATGAGCCTCCTGTATATTATTATAATTTGCCTCTCCAGTTAAAGGGTCTTTAAATGATTGCAGGTAATAAGATTTTGAAGGAGTCGAGGAGGAAGTCTCAAAATGATTTTTTTCTTCAATTTGCTGTGCATTTATCGAAAAGGAAATCAAAACAGTGAGTAAATAGAGTATTTTTTTCATTGTTGCATAAAAAATATGGTTGAAAAAACTGAATTTTTCAACCATATACTTTTGAGGTGTGGATTTGTAATGAAATATTAAAAATTTTAAATTGTTCCGTAAGTATAATCATAAAAGACAAATACGTCACTACAACATCCTGTATCAATTTGATTGATTTTGATACATCTAAATTTTTGATTAACCCCTATATATAAATCTCTTTGTTTAATAGTGTTTATAAACCCTTGAGCAAGTGCATCTATTTGAGCTAAATTTAAAATAACAGACGTTTGTGAGTCATAATAAATATTGATTTGTTCATCAAAAAATGTTGGAGTTGATGTATAAATTGATGAAAGTGTGAGATACTGCCGCCAACTACCAGATTGTAGATTTGTCATTGGTGCATTATACAAAAGGCAAGCAATTCTGTCATTTAAGGCATTCATAAATGGTGAACTTGTTCCAGTGCTAAAAGTCACGGTAAAATTATTTGGATAAATTTTACATTTTCTACAAACGAAATTTTGAGGTATTGTAGGTGTTGGAGCCATAGCTTCCCGTGTATTTGAATGAAATTTTTCGATATTCTTTTCAAATTTTGGTTCTACATTTAACGATTCTTGTTCACCACATGCTATGAAAGTGAAAACAATGAAACTACATACAAGAATTTTAAAAAAATGTGCTTTCATGATAATGTAAGTAAAATATCTCCCCTACTTCCTTTCAGCCGTTTCGGGTTTCTGCTTGTTTTGGAGATATACTTTTACCACGAAACTTTGTAACCATGAAAATCAAAAAAAGAAGAAAAATTATTGAGAAACCCCAAACCCACCAATTAGTACCAAAATCAATCGTTTCGGCGGGGCCAATCAAAATGAAATTTGCCCAATAGTAGGGGTGTTCGTAGCGAAGAGCTAAATCAGAACTCAAGAAATCTAATTTGGCTTGTCGGAGGGCTTCGTCGGTTTTTATGCCGCCTTTTAGGTGTTTGTAGAATCGTTCGGATATATAGGCTGAGGCTTCGTCGTGGGCGTTCCAGAGGGTGGTTATTACGGCCTTTGCTCCTGCGTAAGTAAATGCTCGTGAGAGCGACATAACTCCTTCACCTTTTTGAAGTTTACCCGCACCAGTTTCGCACGCCGAAAGCATCACAAGGCTTGTATTTCTGAGGTCTAAATCGTAAAGTTCATTTGTAAATAGCTTATAATCAGCACTGTCTGGGTAAAACGCAATAAACGATTTCAGTGGGTCGGTATCGTCTGTAGTGGCGTGAGTGGCAAAATGAATAACATTCTTATTGCGGTAAGTTTCATAAAAACGTTTCTTGGTGGCTTCATCTTCGAGGTAAATATCGCCACCAATTTTTTCAACTTCACTACCTGATTTTGGCAATTGCCCCAGATTTTTATCTCTAAATAAACTTTGCTGAAAGCTATTATTAGCAAACGGTGCAAAACCTAATAAACCCGAACCCTGCTTTTGTTCACGCTTAACTGGTAATAAAAGTGATGCCGAATAAGCATAGCTTATGATGTATTTTTTTAGTAAATAATCATCTTTTTGCTTCGCCAACACCTCAAAAGGTAGATAATTTAGTTCGGCATCTCGGATGATGATGAGGCGTTTTTTTCCTTCAATTGCTTTTTCAATGGGTTTTATTAAAACATCGTAAAGTTCGGCTGAGAGAGCTTGTGCATTATATTTTTTGCCTTGTGGCGAATTGGCTAA
>NZ_JBMLRC010000385.1:0-26421 GCF_049241225.1 Emticicia sp. | reverse complement strand
TTTGATAGTACATTGTTTTATAACAATAGAAGCGATTTGAAAGCCATTGATAAGCAAACCAATCTAAATACATTAAAAATAGAAACAGAAAAAGCAAGTTTAAAGCCACAGTTTGGAGTAAAATATGATAATGCAATTGGCTTCGGAGGGCAACCCTTACAATACTCAATAATGGCTATGGTTAAGTTACCAATGGTAAGTTGGGCATCAAAAATGAACAAGGCTAACATTCAAAGTATAATTTGGAAAAACAATGCTTTGCAATCTCAAAAACAAATGATGGCTGTTGAATATATGGGTATGGCAAACAGTATGCGAAACGAATTTCAACTAAAACAAAAACAGTTGAAACTGTATGATGAAAATATTATACCTGCATTAAAAAATAATTACAAAACAATGCAACTGGCATACGAACAAAATACCGAAGAACTTTTTATGCTATTTGATGCTTGGGAAAAACTTAATATGACACAACTTGAATACTTTGACATTTTAAATAAAGCACTCGAAATGCAAGTGTCGTTAGATAAATTAATTGAAAAGAAATGAAAAGTTTAAATTTAATATTCGTCATATTGACAGTTTTGCTTGGCTGCAATACAAAAAAAAGCAGTCATAAAACGCAGGAAGCAGCATATACCTGTCCAATGCCTTCCGATTCGGTTTTTAGCGATAAGCCGGGCAAGTGCCCTAAATGTGGAATGGAATTAGTAAAAATAACGGAACATTCAAATCATACCCCAACCGAAAACTTAGATGATTATGATTTCCTTCTAAAACCTACCGATGAATTTGCCATCAGTACAATACCTTTAAGCACGATGCAAGACTCTACTATCAATGTTTTAGTTAAGGCTCTTGGCGTTGTAAGCTACGATAAAAACTATGTAGGAAGTATTTCTTCAAAAGTTGCCGGAAGAATCGAAAAATTATTTGTAAAATATAAATATCAAAAGGTGTATAGAGGGCAAAAAATTATGGAAATATACAGCCCCGAATTATTAACAGAACAACAAAATTTAATTTTCTTATTTAAAAACGATAATACGAACACAACACTAATTGAAGCTTCAAAACAACGTTTACGCCTTTTAGGAGTGGCTGATAACGAGATTCAAAATGTAATTACAACCCTAAAACCGAATCCATATATAAGTGTTTATGCAAATTATACAGGGCATTTACACGATGCTGGGGAGGAGAGAGAAATGCAAAACAATAATACCACAATGAATGTTGCCAATGCCGGCATGAACAATGTTGAATTAAAAATAAAAGAAGGAATGTATGTTCAAAAAGGGCAATCGGTGTTTACAATTTTTAATCAAGATAAAGTATATGCTTTATTGAGCATTTTCAATGACGATTTACATCTTATTAAAAAAGGAATTGCTGTTGAATTAACACCCGAATCTGTTTCAGATAATAAAATTTATGGGGCAATTGATTTTATAGAACCTTTTTATAGAAATGAAAGTAAAAATACAATCGTTCGTGTGTATTTTAACAACAACAAATTACAGTTGCCTATTGGTTCTCAAGTCAAAGCTACGATTATGGCAAAACCACAACGTTCCAATTGGGTAGCCGCCACATCTGTACTCAATTTGGGTTTAGAAAAAGTAGTATTTAAGAAATATCAAAATGGTTTAGCTCCTGTTAAAGTTAAAACAGGTATTAAATACAATAATTTAATCGAAATTACAGAAGGATTAAACCCAACCGATAGCATAGCCATAAATGCTCAATTTTTAATGGACAGTGAAAGTTTTATTAAAACAAAAAATTAAGACAATGAAACCTACAATAATATTTTTAACAATTTTAATGCTCTTTTTGTCTTGCAAAGACAAAAAGATGGCACATACCGACCACAACACTTATTACACTTGCTCAATGCACCCACAGGTAGTTTCCGACAAAATGGGAACCTGCCCTATTTGCCATATGGATTTGGTAATGGTAAAAAAACAAAGCAACTTGAAGGCTGGTGAAATATATTTAAATGATGAACAATTACGTTTAGGCAATATCAAAACCGATACACTTTCAGTTGGAACACTTAATGAAAAAATAGTTTTAACAGGAGTTCTCAATTACAATCAAAATGAAAGGCAATCCGTTAGTTCAAGAATAATGGGGCGAATAGATAAACTTTACTATAAAACTGTGGGAGATTATGTTACGGCAGGTTCTCCACTATACGAAATTTATAGCGAAGAACTTAATAATGCCAAGCAAGAATATATTTTGGCAATCAATCAAAAAAAGAAATTTAATAAAGCCATAATTAGTATTGATGAAATAATTGCAGCAGCTACTAATAAATTGTTGTTGTGGGGAATGTCTAAAAATCAAATTAAAGAGTTAGAACAAACCCAAAAAACATCAAATACCACTACCTTTTATAGTCCATCTTCTGGCTATTTTACTTCTATAGCTGTTCAAGAAGGAAGCTATGTAATGGAAGGCGGAAATATTGTAGATATAGCAAATCTCTCGACATTATGGGTAGAAACACAAGCATATTCATCACAATTATCATTCTTACAAAAAAATAGTTCGTCCAAAATTCTTATTCCCGATTTAGATAACCTTGAGATGAATGCAAAAGTTGAGTTCATCAACCCCGAATTAAACAGCAATTCAAGAATAAATACCGTTCGGTTTGCGATAGCAAATAACACCCAAAAACTAAAACCTGGTATGCCCGTTTATGTAATAATCAAAAACCCAAGCGTTCACTCCATCACACTGCCCGCCGATGCTGTCATTCGAGATAGTAAAAGTGCTACAGTTTGGGTACAAACAGGTAAAAATACCTTTACAAGTAAAATGGTTGAAATTGGCATAGAAAACGAAAATAGAATAGAAATAAAAAGTGGTTTAGACATAAAGGATATTGTTGTAACCTCCGGTGCCTATCTGTTAAATAGTGAATTTGTATTTAAAAATGGAACCGACCCTATGGCCGGTATGAAAATGTAAATAGCAGAAAATTATCGTAGCGATACACAGAAATAACTAAACTTTTGGGAAGATGCACTTTGCCGATTTGGTGATAGTCATAGAATCATGGAAAAAATTTCAAAAACGGTTTAAAAAATGAAAAAAGCAGAGTTTCGCAGAAAAATCAGAAAAACCCACCGATGGATGGGCGTTATTTTAGGTATTCAATTTCTATTTTGGACAATTGGAGGCTTGTATTTCAGTTGGTCCGATATGGACGAAGTACATGGCGACCACCAAAAGGCTCACGTACATCCGATTGGGGGAGATGTAAAATTGGCTAATTTGGCTGATATTCTGCAAAAACTAAAAGAAAAAGATACAGTAAACTATATTTTTGATACTCGATTGGTTCAGATTTTAGGAAATCCCACTTATCAAATTCATTATTCAAAAGAGCATGATAGAGGGAGAAAGATTCAGTTAGCCAATGCTCTAACGGGCGAATTACGAGGGGCATTAACAAAACAAGAGGCTACGGAAGTTGCCCAAACAAATTTTGCAGATGATGCCAAAGTAAAGCAAGTCGAATATCTGACCACCACAAACGGGCATCACGAATATCGAGAAAGCCCTTTGCCTGCTTATGCCGTTACTTTTGAGCATCCTTCAAAAACAACTGTCTATGTGAGTTCAAAATTAGGAACAGTTCAAAAATTCAGAAACAACAAATGGAGAATCTTCGATTTCCTTTGGATGATGCATACGATGGATTATCAAACCCGTGATAATCTTTCTAATTGGTTATTACGAGCTTTCTCAATATTTGGTTTGCTTACTATTTCATCGGGTTTTATTTTATTTTTTGTAAGTCAAAGAAAATCAAAAGCAATTTAATTTTTTTTA
The DNA here is from genome assembly GCF_049241225.1 of Emticicia sp. Lineage (NCBI taxonomy): Bacteria > Pseudomonadati > Bacteroidota > Cytophagia > Cytophagales > Leadbetterellaceae > Emticicia > Emticicia sp. The sequence continues at coordinate 22,563 of NZ_JBMLRC010000385.1, read as the reverse complement.
TGAAAACATCATTCTCAAGTTTAGGAATCGTAACAGCATTAGCATCGTCATTATGCTGTATAACGCCAGTTTTGGCAATTATTGCAGGTTCGAGCGGACTTGCTTCTACGTTTTCGTGGCTCGACCCCTTTCGACCATTTCTTATTGGTATGACAGTTTTGGTTCTTGGCTTTGCTTGGTATCAAAAACTAAAACCACAACAAAAAACGGGTGGTGAACCGCTTGACTGTAATTGTGAAACAAATCAAAAACCAAATTTTATGCAAACAAAATCATTTTTAGGGATTGTTACTGTGATGTCAGTAATTCTTTTATCATTTCCGAGTTATGCTCATATCTTTTTCCCAAAGACAGTAAGTACAGCCATTGTTACACCAACTGCTGAGATTCAAAAAGTTGAGTTTACCATCAAAGGAATGACTTGTTCAGGTTGCGAACACCACGTAAAGACAGAAATCAGTAAACTTAAAGGCATAGTAGAAGTGGTGGTTTCCTATGCAAAAGGCAATGCTATTGTGAGGTTTGATAGTAAATTAACCAGTATCGAAGAAATAGAAAAAGCCATCAACTCAACAGGTTACAAATCACTAAAAAACAAAATTATAGTATAATGGAAGCCATTTTAATATCAGAAATAACTTGCCCAAACTGCGGACATAAGAAAACAGAAACAATGCCAACAGATGCTTGTCAATATTTTTACGAATGTGATAAATGCAAGTTGGTTTTGAAGCCCCTACAAGGCGACTGCTGTGTATATTGTAGTTATGGCAGTGTGCCTTGTCCCCCAATTCAATCAAATTCTAATTGTTGCAAATAATGAAATTTTATATAAAAATCACGGGTATATTACTCATATTCACGACTACATCGTATGCTCAAAAAACAGTTCGATATGATTTATATGTAAGAGATACCATTGTCAATTTTAGTGGAAAGACAAAAAGAGCCATTGCCGTAAATGGGCAAATTCCGATGCCAACGCTCACTTTTACCGAAGGCGATACGGCAGAAATCTATGTGCATAACGAATTGAATGAAGAAACTTCATTGCACTGGCACGGTTTGTTTTTGCCTAATAAAGAAGACGGAGTGCCTAATCTAACACAAATGCCAATCAAACCACACACAACGCATTTGTACAAATTCCCTATTATTCAACATGGTACACATTGGTATCATAGTCATTCGGGCTTACAAGAACAAATCGGAATGTATGGCAATTTTGTAATGTTGAAAAAGCCCGACGACAAAAACTTTAGAAATGGTATTGACGATTTACCTACCATTCCGATTGTTTTAAGCGAATGGACTGACTACAATCCTAATAATGTGCATCGAATGTTGCACAATGCCACAGATTGGTTTGCTATTAAAAAAGGAACAACCCAAAGTTACGGCGAGGCAATCAAACAAGGTTATTTTAAAACCAAAGTAACCAACGAGTGGAAACGAATGAACGCAATGGATGTAAGCGATGTCTATTATGAGAAATTTCTAATCAATGGTAAGAATGAAAGTCAGCTTTCACAATTTAAAGCAGGCGATAAAGTACGTTTGAGAATTTCAAACGGCGGAGCTTCAACCTATTTTTGGCTAAATTATGCTGGTGGAAAAATAACCGTAGTAGCCAACGATGGTAACGATATAGAGCCTGTTGAAGTTGACAGATTGATTGTAGCAGTTTCGGAAACGTATGATATAATCGTTACGATACCCGATGATAAATCTTTTGAATTTTTAGTAACATCAGAAGACCGCACAAAGTCAGCTTCTTTATTTTTTGGAGCAGGAAATCAAGTACAAGCCAAACCAATGCCTAAACTCAAATATTTTGAGGGAATGAAAATGATGAATGGCATGATGAAAATGAATGGAGATTTGGACGATATGGGAATGTCAATGAGCCTCAATCAGATGGATATGAATGTGGTGATGTACCCTGAGATTACAGGCGAAGCCAAAAAACATGACATGAAAAACATGGAAATGGGTGAAATGAAAATGGATGAATCCCAATACAATAGCAACGAACTTTCAGATATTGTTACTTTGAACTACGCAATGCTAAAATCGCCCACAATTACCAACCTTCCCAAAGATGCACCAGTCAAAGAATTGCGTTTTGAATTGAGTGGAAACATGAACCGCTATGTTTGGAGTTTAGACAATAAAGTAGTTTCGGAAGCTGACAAAATTTTAATAAAAAAAGGCGAAAATGTACGAATTGTGCTTTATAATGGCTCAATGATGCGACACCCCATGCACTTGCACGGACATGATTTTAGATTACTAAACGGTCACGGCGACTATGCTCCATTAAAAAATATCGTAGATATAATGCCAATGGAAACCGACACACTTGAATTTAACGCCAATGTTGAAGGCGACTGGTTTTTTCATTGCCATATCCTTTATCACATGATGAGTGGCATGGGTCGGGTTTTTACTTATGAAAATCAAGCCGCTAATCCTCTTATTCCTAATCCTAAATTAGCCCAAAGAAAACTTTTTGCCGATGATAGAAAATTTCACTTAATGGCTGAAAACGACTTTGCCACCAACGGAAATGATGGAATGTTGATGCTACAAAACACCCGTTGGAGCATCGGAACTGAGTGGCGATTGGGTTATCACGACAGGCACGGCTACGAAACCGAAACCCATATTGGGCGATACATTGGTAAAATGCAATGGTTTATGCCATTTATTGGATTTGATTGGAGATATAGGAAATTTGGCATAGATGAAGTTGAAAAAAATATTTTTGGGCAAACCAATACCAAAGATAATCGTAGTTTATTGAGTTTAGGTTTCAATTATACCTTACCAATGCTGGTACGTTTGCAGTCAGAGGTATTTACTGATGGTAATTTTCGTATTCAATTATCAAGGGAAGATATTCCATTGGGCAAACGAGTCAGAGGAATGTTTATGCTCAATACTGATAAAGAGTATATGGGTGGATTTGATTATATTTTTTCAAGAAATATAAGAGGTCGAATCCATTATGATAGTGATATGGGCTTTGGCGTAGGGTTTACTTTGAATTATTAATGTATTTAATATACAAATGAGTTGATGGGTTTAACAAATCTGCCAATTCATTATTCTATTAAACCACCTTACCAATGCTGGTACGTTTGCAGTCAGAAATATTTACAGATGGTAATTTTCGTGTTCAATTATCAAGAGAAGACATCTCATTGAGTAAACGAATAAGAGGAATGTTTATGGTAAATACAGATAAAGAGTATATGGGCGGATTTGATTATATTTTTTCAAGAAACGTCAAAGGTCGAATCCATTATGACAGTGATATGGGCTTTGGTATGGGGATTGGTTTGAATTATTGAGTAATATGAGGAAAAGGTTAAACTCAATTATTACAATTACCAATTTCTGCACGAAAAGTATTGCCTTGTTTCACTTCAAAACCATTTGTAAGAATAATTGATTGTTGAGCTTTATACTGAATATTTGAAGAAGAATTGATGATTTTTGAACGAGAGTTTAATATCGTATTTGATTGAAAAGTTGCATTTTCTTGATAAATGGTTTTATCTAAATTGAGAATCGGGTAGCAATTTTCTTGTGCTATGAGCTTTGCTACCCAAATATCATCATCACCATGATTGCCTGTAACGTCCCCACTATCAAGTGTGTAAGAATCTCCAACGAATATATACCCATTATCTGATGTTTGTAACAAGCACTTCGCAACTTCATGCCCACTACCTCCATAAGCTCGTTTCCATAAAATTGTACCATTACTGTTTAATTTTATTAACCAATAATCTGCTTCAACATTTATTACGGGGTAAATATCTCCATCATTAGAGTGTATTTGGCAAAGTATTACTAAATTATTATCTGTCGATTGTACAATGCTTCTTCCATCATCCTCCGAAGTCCCACCAATACATTTTGACCATTCTTTTTGCCCACTATTGGAAATTTTTACAACAAAACAATCTCTGTTTTGAGCAACACCATGATTTTCAATAGAATCATAGTCAAAAGAATATGTCTCACCCGTTGCCACATATTTACCATCACTCAATTGGACAACAGATATAAATTTATCATTTTCCGTGCCTCCAAAATGGTTTTGCCATTCAAAAAATCCATTTGAGCTTACTTTGATTATCCACGCATCATTTGTACCATAATTCCCCCAAGATGATGAGTTAGACATTCCAGCAATAACAAACCCACTATCTGTTGTCTGAGCAACTGAATAAAAATAATCATTTGCGACCCCTCCGAGTAATTTTTGCCAAATTACTACCCCTTCCATATTAAGTTTCAAGATTAAACCATCTAAATTTCCGATATTTCCAGAAATATCATTGTCATTTGATTGTGTATATCCTACTAATAATAGACTATTATCATTGGTTTTTATCAATGCTCTTGTGTAATCATTTTCACTACCTCCAAAGTTCTTTTTCCAAATCAAATCACCATTTTGATTGAGCCTAAAAATGACAATATCGGTATGACCATAATTCCTAAAAAAGTCATTAGTCCCTCCAATTGATGTTCCACAAACAATAAATCCATTATCAATCTCTACGATACTTGTTGCTAAATCTTCACCGCTCCCTCCGTAAGATTTGCTCCACTGAATCTGTCCGAGTCTATTTATTTTGCATATAAAAATATCGTTTTGACCATTATTTGAAGGAATATCAAAATTATTTGAAACCGAATAGCCTACAATTACAAACCCACCATCAGAAGTATCAATTATTTTTTCAACATTATCTCGAAAACTTCCTCCAATAGATTTCTGCCATTCAATGATTGGTGGTTGTGCAACAATAAGGTGTGGAATTACAATAAAAAATAACAAAAAAAACTTCATAGCTACTTTTTTCTAAAAAAATATAAACTAAATGTATCGCCATTTCGCTCACCGATTGAAAAAAAACCTTTCCCATTTTTTTCAAAACAAAACCCTTCTTCTTGTATTTCCTGCCTCACCGATAATACCTTGTCTGCGCTTCTCGAAAAAGTAGTTTCGATACTTTCATTTGGTTTTCTGTACCAATAAAATGTTGTAAGATAGTTTTTTAACACAATTTCTTGTCCATTTGGTGAAATTTCTCCACTCGTAATGAGCTGATAATCAATTTCTCTGATAAATTTTGCCGTCTGGCTATTGGTTTGAGGATAGGGTAATTGGTAAATCCTAACTTTTGATTCTCGTTTGGTTATGATATAAATATCATTCGTCTGAGAGTCAACTAAAAACGCTTCGGCATCTCTACTTCCATCAGGATAACTGAATTTTATACTTTCAAAATTGGTAACAACTTCATTGATAGATTTGGGTTCTAAAAACTTATAAAAATAGTATTCATTATTGTAAGCAGCAACGTTATCACCAATATCGGCAATGTAAATATAATTTTTTCCATCAACAAAACTTTTTACTACTGTCATATCCTCCCAATCTCGATTTGAAAAAGGGAGTTGAAGTTTTCCTTCATATTTACCCTCATGACTTAACAAATGTAGAATACTTGGATTTCCATTATCTTCGTTTACCCATATTTTGCCGTCCATATTTTTGCTATCGCACAAACCCGATGCTTCATCAAGCACAAAGTTTGGTAATACATAAGATTGTGGAACAGTCTCGTAATCGGGAATAGAAATCGTTGGATTAACTATTTTGGAGATTTTATCACATGAAAACATAGACAAAATCAGTAGAGCAAATAAGGTATTTTTCATTCAAAATGATAATTTAAATTATTAACGTATTCTCACTAAATTCTCTTATTTCTAAAAATATTTACTTTTTGACTCCCTGTTGCACTTGTTTTTTACATACTTTTGCTGTATGAAAGCATTTTCAATCATATTATCCATTTACTTACTTGTACTTTCGTGTCTGCCTTGCGGAGATGTGGAAGATTGTAAAGTAGTAGATAATGAAAAAATAGCATTTTCAGAAACCAACCATACCAATCACCAAGAAGATACCGAAACGTGTTCACCTTTTTGTATTTGTGCTTGTTGTGGTACAAATATTGTCTTAAATTTTTCATTCTCCCCTCTGATTTCAGAGATAGAACAATGTTTTTTATCTGAAAAAGTCAAAGTTAGTTTCTACAATACTTCTTTTATTTCCGATTTCTACGGAAATATTTGGCAACCACCCAAAATCTAATTTCTGAAATTTTATTGCCATTTCTACTTGCTGAAATTTACTCAGTGGGATTTTTGCTTATGGCTATCTATGAATTTTTCAAAATTAGATTTAAAATATGTTAGATAAAATCATCCATTTTTCTATCCATAATAAATTTATTGTGGGTCTATTTACTTTGGCTTTGGTATTAGTTGGTATTTATAATTTAAGCCGACTGCCCATTGATGCCCTGCCCGACATTACCAATAATCAGGTACAAGTCATTACCACCGCTCCCACTTTGGCAACTCAAGAAGTGGAACAGTTTATTACTTACCCCATCGAACAAACGATGAAAACGATTCCTAAAATCGTAGAAATGCGTTCTTTAAGTCGTTTCGGATTAAGTGTAATTACCATCGTTTTTGAGGAAAACGTAGATATTTATTGGGCAAGACAACAAATGAGCGAAAAGCTAAAAGATGCTGAAAGGCTTATTCCCAAAGGAACAGGAATCCCCGAATTAGCCCCCATCACTACTGGACTGGGAGAAATATATCAATATGTAATTTATGCAAAAAAAGGTTATGAAAGTCAATATAATGCTTCAAAACTACGAAGTATTCAAGATTGGATAGTCAAACCACAATTGCTTGGTACGGCAGGAATTGCCGAAGTTACAACCTTGGGAGGTAGCCTAAAACAATACGAAATTGCAGTGCAGCCTGACCGACTGAAAAGTATGAATACCACCATTACTGATATTTTTGAGGCTCTCGAAAAAAACAACGAAAATACAGGGGGGGCATACATCGACAAACAACCTTATGTTTACTTTATCAGAGCTTTGGGCATGGTAAAAACTATTGCTGACATTGAAAAAATAGTAGTTAAAACCAATAATGGAATACCTATTTTAATTCGTGATGTGGCAAAGGTGCAAGAAGGGTCAGCTTTGAGATATGGAGCTGTAACCAAAGATGGTAAGGGTGAAGTAGTTGGCGGAATGGTACTGATGCTCAAAGGAGAAAACTCATCAGCGGTAGTTAATCGAACAAAGGCGAAGGTTGAACAAATCAGAAAATCATTACCCGAAGGTGTTTCGCTCGAACCTTTCATTGACCGTACAAAATTGGTTAATAATGCCATCAGTACAGTAGAAACCAATCTTTTTGAAGGGGCATTAATTGTCATTTTTGTATTGGTTTTACTACTCGGCAATTGGCGTGCAGGTTTGGTGGTGGCTTCTGTTATTCCATTAGCATTGCTTTTTGCCGTAATAATGATGAATTTATTTGGTGTAAGTGGCAATTTAATGAGCTTGGGAGCAATAGATTTTGGTTTGATTGTAGATGGTGCGGTTATTATTGTAGAAGCAGTCATTCACCGATTACATCTGAATAAAGAAGGGCGACTCTCTGCCGAAGAAATGGATGAAGAAGTGTTACACGCATCAACAAAAATCAGAAGCAGTGCTGCTTTTGGCGAGATTATTATTCTGATTGTTTACCTACCAATTTTGGCATTGGTTGGCACAGAGGGAAAGATGTTTAAGCCAATGGCTCAAACAGTTTCATTTGCTATTTTGGGGGCATTCATTTTGTCACTTACTTATGTTCCGATGGCTTCTGCCTTGTTTTTAAGCAAAAATGTTAGTCATAAAAAGAACATTTCTGACAAAATCATTGATTTAATTTATCGCTTCTACCAACCAATTTTAGAGAAAGCATTGCAATTAAAAACAATTATTTTGAGTGCTTCTATTGCTCTATTTTTGATAGCACTATTTATTTTCAGTCAAATGGGTGGTGAATTTATCCCTACTTTGGAGGAAGGTGATTATGCCATCAATTTTAGAAACGCTAATGGAAGTTCTTTGAGTATGAGCATCGAAACTTCTACAAAACTACAAAAACTACTAAAAACCAAATTCCCCGAGGTAGTGGAAGTAGTAGCGAAAATTGGTTCTGCTGAGATTCCAACTGACCCCATGCCCATCGAAACGGGTGATATGATTATTATTTTGAAAAACAAAAAAGAATGGACAACTACCAAAGATTTTTACGAATTGGCAGATATGATGAAAGAGGAAATGGAGAAAATACCTGGCGTGAGCTTTGAGGTTTCTCAGCCGATTCAGATGCGTTTCAATGAATTAATGACGGGCGTAAGAAGTGATATTGCCATTAAGATTTTTGGAGAAGATTTAGAAAAATTGGCGGCAACGGCAAATACCACCATTGGATTAATTGGCAATATCGAAGGAGTTGCAGACATCAAAGCGGAACAAGTAACAGGTATGCCACAAATCACGGTTCGATATAATCCCGATAAACTGGCATTATACGGGCTAAATGTGGGCGATTTGAACAAAGTGGTACGTACAGGTTTCGCAGGGCAAGCCACAGGAACTGTTTACGAAGGCGAAAAACGTTATGATTTGGTAGTGAGGCTCGATAAAGATTTTCGTCAGGATATTTCTAATGTGAAAAATATATTTGTAAGCCTACCCAATGGAAATCAAATTCCTTTGGAGCAAGTAGCCGACGTAAATTTTGAACAAGGGCCTGCACAAATAAGTCGTGAAGATGGCAGGCGTAGAATTGTGATAGGTCTGAATGTGCGTGGACGTGATGTGAAAAGCGTAGTAAACGACATACAAGCAAAATTGGATGCCAAACTCAAACTCCCCGAAGGCTACTATGTAACCTACGGTGGTCAATTTGAAAACTTGGTAGAAGCCAACAAACGCCTTGCAGTAGCTGTACCCGTAGCTTTGCTCTTGATTTTTGTATTGCTCTATTTCACTTTTAATTCCATAAAACAGTCTATATTGATTTTTACTGCCATTCCACTTTCTGCCATTGGAGGTGTTTTTTTCCTTTGGTTACGTGGAATGCCATTCAGTATTTCGGCAGGCATTGGTTTTATTGCTTTGTTTGGCGTGGCAGTTTTGAACGGAATTGTATTGATTGGATATTTCAATCAACTTAAAACCGAAGGTTATGATAATGTTTTAGAGAGAATCAAGGAAGGAACAAAAGTACGTTTACGACCTGTGGTAATGACTGCTGCCGTAGCCTCATTAGGTTTTTTACCTATGGCTTTGAGTAGCGGTGCTGGTGCAGAAGTACAAAAACCTTTGGCTACTGTTGTGATTGGTGGTTTAATTACGGCAACATTGCTCACCTTAATTGTATTACCAATTTTGTATTTGCTATTTGAAAAAGGGATAAAAAAGCCCAAAGTTCCCAAAATTGCGTCTATCATAATTTTGGGGTTCTTGTTTTCGGGTGGCTTTGCTCATGCTCAAACACTACTTAGTTTACAGCAAGCCATAGATTTAGGAACAAAAAATAATAGTTTAGTACAAGCCAATGAATTGGCAGTCAAGGTGCAAAATCAGCTAAAACCAACGGCAAAGGAGCTTCCAAAAACCAATGTAAATGCCATGCTTGGGCAATACAATACCCGAAGTTTTGACCAAAATTATAGCATTTCGCAAGGATTTAGCCCTTTTCAGTTTCAAGCAAAAAAAATACTTATCAATGAAAACATCAAAAGTAGTGAGCTGAAATTGATAATAACTAAACACGACATTGCTTTTCAGATTCGCCATTCTTGGAATACCATTTTGTATTTGATGGCAATTAATCAATTATTGGCTAAGCAAGATGATTATTTGCAACAATTTGTAAAAGCAGCAAATCTAAGACTCAAAACTGGTGAAAGTACATTGTTAGAAAAAACAACTGCCGAAACCAAGCAACAAGGGTTAGTTCAAGTCAGAAAGCAGAATGAAAGTTTGATTTTAAGTGAAAAAATTAGACTAAAAAACATTTTGAATATTAACGACGACTTTACAATTGTCGAAACCGACTTTTTTCCGACAAAGGCGATTATATCAGATACTAATTTTATCAATCAAAACCCTGTTTTAGCATTGGCAATACAACAAATTACGATAGCTTCGGCAAACAAAAATGTTGAAAAAGCTCTCGCAAAACCTGAGTTTTCGGCTGGATATTTTTTACAATCGCTCACAGGCATTCAGGAGATTGCTGATAAAACTGTTTTCTTCAACGGTGTTCCTCGTTTTCAAGGTGTGAGTTTGGGTATGAGTATTCCAATTTTCACTAAAGCCACTAAAGCTCGCATTCAAGCATCAGAAACCGAAATACAGATTCAACGGAAAAACACAGAACACCTTAAAAATCAATTGAATAGCCAACTTTTGCAGCAAATTCAAGAGCAAAAAACGAATCAATCTTTGATTGATTATTATACGCAAACAGCCTTGCCAAATGCCGAAATAATCACAAAAAATGCTACAAAAGCCTATCAAAGTGGAGAAGTAGGTTATGTAGAATATCTACAAAGTTTAGAAACTGTGTTAAACATTCAGCAAAACTATTTGCACGCAATCAATGCTTTCAACCAAAATGCAATCAATATTCAATATTTGTTAAACAATTAATTTTAAGCAAATGAAAATCAATCATCAATATAAATTTTTATTAGTTATATTCAGTTTGTTTCTTTTCGTTTCTTGCAATAAAAAAGCCGCAGAAACAGTAACAGAAGAAGAACACCACGACGAAACTGGTGTAGTCGAATTGACACCCATGCAAGTAAAATCAGCTCAAATAGTTTTCGGATTTTTTGAAAAGAAAAACCTAAGTGAAGTTATCACAGCCAATGGATACACCAAACTTCCCCCTCAAAATCAAGCTGATGTTTCGGTGTTTTTGGGTGGAATTATCAAAACAATTGCTGTTATCGAGGGACAATTTGTAAAAAAAGGGCAAACTTTGGCAACATTTCAGAGCATGGAGTTTAACAATATTCGTTTAGAAAAAGCCAAATTGACAGAAGAATTACAACAAGCCAAAGTAAGTAAAGAGTTTTTGGAATTGGAATTTGCTCGTCAAAAAGAATTGAGCGATGAAAATGTAACGGCAAAAAAAACTTTTCAAAAAATCAATACTGAGCTTGAATCAATCAAGAATAAAATCAAAAATACTGAAAATCAAATCATTATTTTAGACCAAAACCTTTCACTGGGCGGTAATGACAATGCTTCTATACTTTCTATTGTAGCTCCGATTTCGGGTTATATAACTGAAGTAAAAGTGAAAATTGGGAGTAGTATTTCGGCTAATAATACTTTATTTTCCATTGTGGATAATTCTAAAATGCACGTTGACTTGTTGGTTTATGAAAAAGACCTTTTTCGTATAAAAGTAGGGCAAAGTGTTCGGTTTGTTTTGACCAATCAAGGAAACCAAGAAATTATCGGACGGATTTTTAGTGTTGGAAAGGCTTTTCAAAATGAATCAAAATCTGTGGCAGTTCATGCCGACATCAATAATTCTACGATTGGACTGATTCCAGGAATGTATGTCAATGCCTTAATTGATATTGGTAAAAATGATGTAGAAACTTTGCCAATAGATGCTATTGCCAAAGCTGAAGGTAAGGAGTTTATTTTTATTCAAGAAAGCGAAGAGCCAACCGAAAATAAAAAAGATGAAAAACATGAAGATACAGGCATACATTTCAAGCGAATTGAAGTAAAAACGGGAACGACTCAATTGGGCTTTGTGCAAGTAACGCCTTTGCAAGAAATACCTGCTGGGGCAAAAATAGTGGCAAAAGGAGCTTATTATTTGCAATCAACTATGTCGAACTCGGAAGGCGGAGATGAGCATAATCACTAATTTATTTTTTTTAATATAAAATTCAAGACAATGGAACATAAACACATTTATGACAAAGACGGCAAACAACTTTGTTGTACGCAAGAAGAAAAAATCAATATGGTAGCCAATAAACAATTAAAGAAAGAACACAAAGAGGTAGGTTGTTGTGCAATTGATGAACCAAAACACGATGAGCATACCGATGATGATGGACACGGCCATTCGGGAGGAAATGAAAGCACTTTCAAAATGTTTTTGCCAGCCATCATTAGCTTGGCTTTATTACTCATTGCCATTGCATTAGATAATTATTTCCCTCAATCGTGGTTTACAGGTTGGGTTCGGATTATTTGGTATGGTGTTGCTTACTTACCTGTTGGTTTTCCCGTGCTAAAAGAAGCAATAGAAAGCATTGGTAAAGGAGAAGTCTTTTCTGAATTTTTGTTAATGAGCATTGCCACCATCGGAGCATTTGCCATTGGCGAATATCCCGAAGGTGTAGCAGTCATGTTATTTTATGCTGTGGGTGAAGCTTTCCAAACTTTGGCAGTCAAAAGAGCTAAGGCAAATATCAAAACCTTACTTGACCAACGCCCCGACGAAGTAACTATTTTACAAAATAATCAAGCTAAAACTATTAAGGCGGAATCAGTAAATATTGGCGATATTATTCAATTAAAAGCAGGTGAGAAACTGGGTTTAGATGGTGAACTACTTTCTGAAATAGCCTCTTTCAATACCGCAGCATTGACAGGTGAGAGCAAGCCCGATACCAAAGCAAAAGGTGAAACAGTTTTGGCAGGAATGATAAACCTTAATACAGTTTCGCAGGTAAAGGTTACTACTGCTTACAAAGACAGTAAACTTAGCAAAATCTTGGAATTGGTACAAAATGCTACGGCTCAAAAAGCTCCAACAGAGCTTTTCATTAGAAAATTTGCCAAAATTTATACACCGATTGTTGTTTTATTGGCTGTATTGATTTGTATAGTACCTGTGCTTTTTGTTGAGAATTATGTGTTTAGTCAATGGCTATACAGAGCTTTGGTGTTTTTAGTTATTTCATGCCCTTGTGCTTTGGTTATTTCAATTCCTTTGGGCTATTTCGGAGGCATTGGTGCCGCCAGTAAGCATGGTATTCTTTTCAAAGGAAGCAATTTTTTGGACATTATCGCCAGTATCCAAAACGTAGTGATGGACAAAACAGGTACAATGACCGAAGGGGTGTTTAAAGTACAAGAAGTTATTATAAAGCAAGATTTTAATAAAGATGAAATCTTAAAAATGGTCAATGCTTTGGAAAGTCAAAGTACGCATCCAGTAGCAACTGCCATTCATAATTTTGTTGGAGAGATTGACTCGACCATCGAACTGAAAAATGTAGAAGAAATTTCAGGACATGGACTTAAAGCTGAAATAAATGGCAAAGAATTATTAGTTGGAAATTTTAAATTGATGGATAAATTCTCTATCACCTATGATATTGACCCAACAACCATTGTTTATACCCTTATTGCCATTGCTTATGATAAAAAGTTTGTGGGCTACTTAACCATTGCCGACAGTATTAAAGAAGATGCCCAAGAAACTGTGAATAAGCTAAAAGCGTTGGGAGTAAATACAGTAATGCTCAGTGGTGATAAGACCAATGTTGTAAAATTTGTAGCTGATAAATTGGGTATAATTAACTCGTTTGGTGATTTACTCCCCGAAGACAAAGTAAACAAAGTCAAGGAATTGAAGGCTCTCAATGAAACCGTATGTTTCGTTGGCGATGGTGTAAACGATGCCCCTGTGGTAGCATTAAGTAACGTTGGCATAGCAATGGGTGGACTTGGAAGCGATGCTACCATTGAAACTGCTGATGTCGTTATTCAAGATGATAAACCATCAAAAATACCAATGGCTATCAATATCGGAAAACAAACCAAACGCATTGTTTGGCAAAATATCACGCTTGCGTTTGCTGTAAAAGCTATTGTGTTATTATTAGGAGCAGGTGGTTTAGCAACGATGTGGGAAGCTGTTTTTGCTGATGTTGGTGTAGCTCTATTGGCAATTTTAAATGCTGTTAGGATTCAGAATATGAAGTTTTAAACCATATTTTGAATCGTTAGTTTTTCTCAAAGCATTGTTCTAAATGGAGCAATGCTTTTGTTTTTAGTCCATGTTTAAAATATTAAAACAATATATCTAATAATAAATTTAGATTAATCTAAATTTATATACATTTGTCTTTCTGAATTGTAAAATAAAAACAAGATGAAAGCAAAATATACTATATTCATCATTTCAATTGGCTTTTTCATTGCTACGGCTTGTGAAAAACTATTGCCAGTTTCTCCAGAAAAAAATACCGTATTAGATGGTACAATTGAAGAATTAACGACTGCTGAAACTACTCAATTTCTTAGAGGTGATGCTGCTTTCACTAAGGTTTTTACTACCAGTACAGGATTAGGGCCTATATTTGTATCAAATTCTTGCATCAGTTGTCATGCTGGCGATGGTAAGGGACATCCTTCAACCAATCTAATTCGCTTTGGGCAAACTGATGAAACTGGGAATCATTTTTTGATGCAAGGTGGTCCACAATTACAGCATAGAGCCATTACAGGATTTAACCCTGAAAATATTCCTTTTGGGGCTTCACAAGCCACTTTTATTGCTCCATCCAATACAGGCTTAGGTTTTTTAGAAGCCGTTTCTGATACTGATATTTTAGCATTATCAGACCCCGATGATAAAGACAATGATGGTATTTCTGGCGTACCAAATTGGATTGAATTAGCTAATTTTCTGACACCAAAGCCTAATGCTATTACTAAAAATGGCAAATATATTGGTCGTTTTGGCAGAAAAGCAGGAGCATATAATTTATTCAATCAAACAGTAAATGCCTATAACCAAGATATGGGCATTGTAAGTGCTTACTCTCCAAACGACACATATAGCAAAGAGACATTAGACCCCGAAATAAGTAATGCCGAAATTGCTGATGTGGTACATTATTTACAAACATTGAAAGCTCCAATTCAAAGAACTGTCGAATCAACACAAGTAAAGGCAGGGAAAGAATTGTTTGTTAAAAATCAGTGTGGAGCTTGCCATACTCCAAGCATGAAAACGGCAAACTCTACCATTCAAGGATTAAACAATAAAACATTTGCTGCATATACCGATTTGCTCATGCACGACATGGGCAAAGATTTAGATGATAATTATACGGAAGGTTCTGCCAAAACTTTTGAATGGCGTACCACACCACTTTGGGGCTTGGGTTTAGCCAAAGATTCTCAGGGGGGAAAAGTACATTTAATGCACGATGGACGTGCCAAAAGTATTGAAGAAGCCATTTTATTACATGGTGGGGAAGCACTCAAAAGTAGGCAAAAATATGCAGCATTGAGTAGTAAAGAAAAACAAGAATTGATAACATTTTTAGAAAGCCTATAACCTATAATATGAAAAGACGTGATTTTATTCGTACAAGCTGTTTGAGCTGTATCAGTGGCAGTGTCTTAACACTTGCCTTACAAGGTTGTAGTTCAGCCTATTATGCCAAACAAGTTGATTTGAAACAAAATGACTTGGTTATCAAAAAAAGTGAGTTTGTCGAAATAAAGAAAGACAAGCAAAGTATTCGAAATGTAATCGTTGTAAAACATGAAAAATTAGGTTTTCCAATAGCCGTTTTTCGTTTGGATGAAAACCAATATTCTGCCATTTATTTAGAATGTACACATCAAGGAAATGAAGTGCAACCTCATGGTAATTATTTGGTTTGTGAAGGACATGGAAGCGAATTTGATAATAAAGGAAAAGTAACACAAGGGCCTGCCGAAAAAGCATTGAGAACTTTCGCTGTAAAAACTGACCAAGAAAACATTTACATCAATTTAGCCTAATCAACGATGAAAAAACATTACGTAATTTTGTTATTTTTATTGGGCTTATCTCAAAACATTTTTGCCCAAATAGATACCACATTATTCAAACGGAAGCCCGTTTATGATTCTACCAAGATGAATATTGATGCCGTGTATAGTCGTCCATTTTTACAAGTTGGGCGTACTCCGTTGGGTGTTGGTGGCTATGCCGAAATGAATACCAATTATGCAATAACTGATGGAGTTGGCGAAGGGCTTTCTTTTCAAATGCGTAGAATGACTTTGTTTTTAGGTGGAAGTTTGCATCAAAAAATAAAATTCATGTCCGAACTTGAATTTGAGGACGGCACAAAAGAAATCAGCATCGAATTTGCCGCCATTGATTTTCAATTTAATAGTCTTTTTAATTTTCGAGGCGGCATCATCGTGAATCCGATTGGTGCATTTAACCAAAACCATGATGGTCCAAAATGGGAATTTAGTGATAGACCTATTTCGGCTACCCAAATGTTACCTGCCACATTTAGCAATGTAGGAATGGGCTTTTATGGCAAAAAATACAGCAAACAATGGGTATTTGCTTATGAAGCTTATTTAACAAATGGTTTTGATGAAACCATAATTGACAATGAAAACAGTCGAACATCTTTACCAGCCGCAAAAGCCAACAAGAATCGCTTTGAAGAAAGCAGCAATGGGCAAGCCCTTTTTACAGGAAAAATAGCGGTTAAAAATCGTAAAATTGGAGAATTAGGGCTTTCATATATGGGCGGTATCTATAATAAATTTCAAGATGATGGTTTTATTTTAGCACCTAAAAGAACGTTAAATGTATTTGCCATAGATTTTAATACGACTATCAAAAAAATAAAAACCTCAATAGTTGGCGAATGGGCATGGGTAAATGTTGCTTTGCCAAGCAATTATGCAGTACAATATGGAAAAAAACAAAATGGTGGATTTGTGGATATTGTACAACCAGTTTATAAAAAGCCATTATTAGGCTTCCCTAATTCTACTTTTAATATCTCTTGTCGTATTGAGCGAGTGGATTGGAATGTTGGTAAATTTACCGAAACAGGAGATAAAATTTACGACGAAGTGTTCTCAATCATGCCTGCTATCAG
Organism: Emticicia sp.; assembly: GCF_049241225.1. NCBI lineage: Bacteria > Pseudomonadati > Bacteroidota > Cytophagia > Cytophagales > Leadbetterellaceae > Emticicia > Emticicia sp. The sequence continues at coordinate 5,699 of NZ_JBMLRC010000385.1, read as the reverse complement.
TTGGCGACCAATCTCATCAACAGTCATTCGTTTCAATTATCGCATTCAAAAGCAATGGGATTTATTTGGTAATCCGCCCTCTAAAACTGGTGTGTTTCAGTTGGGCGTATCGAGCTATTTTTAAGCAATTAGTTTAAATCCATAACACCTTTTTCTCACAATTTACTTACTGATAACAGAATTTAACCATTGATTCTATTTTTGTTCTATTAAACGACCCTTTTCTGAAACTCTCAATTCGAGATTTCGTTTGGTCTTTTTTCAAGAATTTGTTTGGACCACTACAAAAGGTCGATTTGGGTATCAAGATTTTGGTCGATGGTTGAAACACGGGCATATCCGAATATTTTATTCATAATAGTCTCAAAAAGTTAGTCTCACAAAGGTAAATGAATATTTTATCCTGAACCTACTTTTTGGACTACATTTTCTACATTATATATACAGACGAGTTTTCAGAAGAGAGTGGTTCAGAAAGCTACGACTTTTTGGACTGTCTTTATTGATATAATTTACTAAATATGTTCTTAAAGTTTTAAGAAATTAAATCTGCCAAAACGATAAGTAAAAACACTATTTCGACTTTATTTCAAAACTATAGCGTTGTTGTATATTATTCTCAACCAACAATCCGTCCATCAGCCATTTCAATAATTCTATCGGAGGCTTTGGCAAAATCATTGTCGTGCGTTACGGCTACTACGGTTTGATTAAACTCTGTTGTTAATTGCTTAAAAATATCGAAAACGATGCTGGTATTTTTGGTGTCGAGATTACCAGTTGGCTCATCGCCCATGATTATTTTTGGGTCATTGATTAACGCCCTTGCAATGGCCACCCTCTGTTGCTGACCGCCCGATAATTTTGAGGCACTTTTAAGAGCTTGGTCTTTCAACCCCAACATTTCGAGGGTTTTGTAGGCTTTATGCTCAATTTCTTCACGAGAATATTCACCCAATTTTAAGGCTGGAATCATAACGTTTTTAAGGCAAGAAAATTCGGGCAATAAATAATGAAACTGAAACACGAAACCAATTTTTTCGTTTCTGATTTCGGCAAGGCGTTCTTTGGTTTGTTTGGTGAGGTTTTCGCCGTCAAATTCTAAACTTCCTTCATAATCGGTGTCCATTGTTGAAAGTAGATAGAGCAAAGTTGATTTTCCGCTGCCCGATTTTCCAATCATCGTTACGAATTCGCCTCTTTTTATATCAAAACTGATGTCGTTTAAAACCTTGAATTTTTCGGGTTCATAAAAATACTTGCCGATGCCTTTGGCACTTAATATGATATTTGAATGGGTCATTTTCTGAAAATTGAAATCGGGTCAAGTCCTGCCGCCTTGCGAGCGGGCAAATACCCTGCTAAAAATGTAACTACTAAGCCAAACACAACCCCAATACCGAAGTATTTTGGGAAAACCCGAATCGGGAAAAAGCCAATATCGCCACCAACCCACATATTGCTCATCAGGTTGATAAGTATAACCGCCAAAACCAAACCAAAGGCAATACCGATTAGTCCAATAATGATAGCTTCGGTTACGAAAATTTTGACAATATCTTTACCCGAAAAACCCAATGCTTTCAAAATCGCAATATCGTTGAGTTTTTCCATGATGGTCATATTCAAAATGTTGTAAATGCCGAAAGCCGCCACGAGCATAATTGACATCGAAATAGCCATTGCCATCATTTTTCGCATTTTATTGGCTGCCGCTGCCGAAGCATTGGCCGTTTCCCAATCTTCAATATCATAGCCCGTAAGTTGCTGATATTTAGACAAATACAATTTTGTTTGCTCGTAGTTTTTGATATTTACGTAAATATCTGTGATGTATGATGGGCTTTGTTTTTGTAATTGTTGGGCAATGGGCAAGTTTACGTAAGCCAAAGTTTTATCAATATTGGCATTGCCTGTTTGTAATAATGCCACAATTTTCATGAGTTTATTCACGCCCATTGCCGATGTAATGGTGAGGTTATCATTTACTTTTAGGTTCAATTTATCGGCAATGCCCACGCCCACGATGATGCCATTTTGATAGTTGGAAAGGTTAGAATAATGCCCATCGACAATATAAGATTGCAGATTAAACATAGCATTTTGTTCTTCGATAACTACGCCCGAAATTCGCCCAGCTACTTCCGAATCTCCATTTTTATAGAAAACATTTCCGCTTACACTTGGCGTAACGCCTACCACTTCGGGTTCGTTTTTGATGAGTTTCAGCAACTGACTCGGATTAACGATTTTTTTACTTTCAGAAGTAATTTTGGGGTTTGAAATCAAATTTATTTTGCTGGAATCGCTCGAAACTATGAGTGATTTGCTAAGTGCATCGTTTTTATAAATCCGTAAATGAGGTGTTGATTTAAACAAACTTTCGACCGATGAAACCTCAAAACCATTCATCAACGAATTCATAAATATAAAAATCGCAATGCCCACCGTTACGCCCAAAGCCGCCACCAAGGTTTGTTTTTTCTTGGAAAACAAGTGCGTATAGGCAATTTCAGAATCAATATTATGTTTATATTTTTTCATAAAAGTTCTTTTAAAATACTTTGGTTTTCGGTCAAACCGCCTGCAATTTCTACCCAATCAGTGGAAATAATGCCAGTTTTTACATCGACCAATTTCTTTTTTTCGACTAAAACCTTATTGCCAAAACCTAAATAACTACGTGGAATTACCAAAACGTTTTTCTTTTCACCGATGATAATATTGGCTTGCAATTGCGTACCCGTAATCGTAAAATCAAGGTTTTCACTAAAAAAAGCTTTTACATAAAACGATTGTGTGGCTTCATCAAACGAAGGTAGAATTTCGACCAGTTGAGCTTTGTAGGTCTTTTGCGTGTTGGTATTGAGCTGAATTAAAACGCTTTGCCCCAATTTAATTTTCGACATATTACTTTCGTCAATGCTTAGATTGGCATAAATTTTATTCGGATTGCCAACGACCGCAATCACATCACCTTTTTTTACATAATCACCCAATTGCTTTCTTTTTTTGTAAACTTTTCCGCTCACATAAGCTATAATTTGGTTGTAGTCGGCCACGGCATTGCTTACTTGGTTTTGCTGTTGTTGCACAATCACTTGTTGATTGGCATTGACTTGTAAATTGGCAATTTGCTCTTCCAATGCCTTGATATTTGCTTTGGTATTCAACACGTTTAGGGCTGCATTTTCGAGTTCAACCTTGGCTATACTATTGGTTTCCAGTAGTTTACGTAATCGCTCGGCTTGTAGTTCGTCTTGTTTGAGTTTTTCTTTGGCAAGATTAATATTGATTCTTATTTGTTGAATCAGTGGTGCATTTTCTGAGGCATTTGCTTTGGCAATTGCCAATAATTTGCCAGTTTGATTGACATTTACAAGGCTTTGTTTGTTGTCGATTATCGCCAAAACTTTACCTGCATTTATCACATCGCCTTCTTCAAAATTGATGCTTTTTAGGTAGCCATCGGTTTGGGCGGCAACCAAATATTCATTGTCGGCTTTGAGCGAGCCTGTCGCAAAAACCATTTCGGTGATGTCTTTTCGTTGAACGGTCGCCGTTTCGGTTTTCTTTCCGCAAGAAAACATCGAAATCGCCAAAACTATGGATAGAAAAACGGATATTTTTTTCATTATTGATTCGTATTATTAATGTTGATTTTTTCTTTCTGAAATGCCGTTTGCACTTTGGCAACTTGCTGGCTGAGTGTGGCGTTTAGCACATCGTTGAATGACAAGAGGAGGTTTTCGGTTGGATAAATATCTTGCTTGAATAAATTGAAATTCTTCTGATAAGTATCGTTTTTAAGCCCTAAAATCTTCGCTGAAATCTGCTCACTTGCTAATGCTTTCTCCCATTCGAGTTGGAGCTGTTTTTGCTCGAAACTTTGTTGAATTTCTTGTTTCTGAGCGTTCAGTTCAACCATTTGCAGGTTTGTTTTTGCCAATTTTGTTTGTGCATATTTATTGGCATCAGGAATGGCAAAATTTAGGCGTAAACCAATATAACTCTGCGAAATCCAGCGGGCTTTTCCATCAAAAAAATGATTGTTTGAGTTTTCCTGCAAAGCCCAATTTCCGATAAATGAAAGCGTTGGGTAATAGCTTAATTGATTGACTTTCAGTTCGTTTTGAGCATATTTTACTTGTAATTCACTTTGCTGACTTTTCAAAAAATTTGTCAAAATTGACATATTTTCTGTTGAAGTTGAGTATTGATTTTCAAGCAAAATATCGGTAGAAGTAGGAATATCACAAAGCGATTTTAGTAAATTATATTGTTGCTCAATGCCATTTTGTAACTGCTGAATGCGGTCTTGAATCATCAATTTATTCACCGTTGCATTATTCACATCTTGACTGCGAATAATCCCTTGACTATACTTTTGTTGCACGATTTGCGTTACAGAATCGGCATTTTGCAGCGTTTGATTCAATATTTTAATCTGTTCTTGCAAAGAAACAACATTGAAATAAACCGCCACCACAGACTCAGAAAGTGTTTTTCTAATTAGTTTTTGATTGATTTCTGACAAACTTTCACTCGTTTTGAACGATTCTAATTTTGCCCAAGCGGCGTGGTTTATCAAATCAACTTGGGGCGTAATGCTCAGGTTTTGAATGTATTGTTGTCCAAATCGTGCCTCTCGGAAAGTGCCAGCGGGGCCACCGAAAACTTCGGCAGGTAGAAAATTTACAGGTAATTGCAAATTGTCGGTCATTGCATAACCCACATTGGCACGAGGATTAAAGCGATTAATTTTGGCGTAATACGTTTGGTATTTGGCGAGTGCCATTTGAGCATTGCCCGATTTAAGGGCAATGCTGTGCTGCGTGGCAAAGTTCAAAACCTCGTTTGGATTGCTAAATCGAATGGTTTGTTGGGCTTTTGCGGCAAAAATTGTGCAAAGCAACAAGGCAAAAATATGTTTCATCGGTTATTTTATGAGTAATAAATTGCTGTCAGTTTTGGCATCTACCCAATGCTTTACGTTTGGTTCGATTTTTACATAATCGCCTGATTTTAAAGGCATTACTTGTCCTTTTTCGTCTTCAAAAACTACTTTTCCTTTCACGCAAACCAATAAAGCAGGTACGGCGGTGGTATGTTCTTTGAGTTGGCTGCCTTTCAAAATTTGCAATGAAATTACTTTGCCATCTTTGGCAGGAAACATCATGTTTGTTTGCACGCCTTTGTCTTCGGGGTGGAGCTGTTTTAAGTTCATTTTCGTATGATTTTGAGCGAAAGTAAGAGCCGAACTCAACAAGATTCCAGCGGTAATGACATATTTTAAAATTTTCATTTTGATTTATTATTTTTTGTTCTGAAAAGTCTTTCAATTACTATTTAAAGGTTTCATTTTTAAAAATGAAACACCTAACCACACTACCGAAACGGTCATTGCGATAGCCCCGATTAGTACAAGTGCAGGTGGCAAACCGAAATAAACTTCGGTCAAAATTCCAATCGGCATTAATAAACCTGTTAGGGCTAACCAAGAAATTGTTTTGGTGTTTTTGAGTTTTGAGTCAAAATGAAGCAATAAATAGCCCATAAGTATATTTAAAAAGGCGAATAAATTGCCATGAACGTGTGCCAGTCGGGTCTCGAAATGTTTACCAATACTGTAAGAATTCGCCCAAGCCTCTTTGTCGGGTGCAAAATCACGTAAATAAATTAACAAAAATCCGTAAGCC
>NZ_JBMLRC010000384.1:0-1210 GCF_049241225.1 Emticicia sp. | reverse complement strand
AAAAGTTGTTTTATATCAAAAGTATTCAGATTTCCCATTAATATTTGAAATGTTGATGGGTGATTTGTTAGAGGATAATGAAACAATTGATTTTTTAATTGAAACTAATAATGGAGACAGAGATAAGGTACTTTTTACGGTTTTTCAGACTATAGCAATGGTATTAGATGAATATGCAGGCAGTAAAATTTTATTTTATGGTAGTACACAAGTTAGAACTCGTCTATATCAAATATTAATAAATCAGTATTTTGAACAAGCACAAGAGATATATCTTATAAAAGGTATAAAGAACAAAGTAGAAGAAAATTTTGTTAAAAATAAAAATTATGATGCTTTTTTGATAAGTTTACAGGAGTAAAAAAAGATTTATGAAAACATTAAGTAAAATTCCCAAATCGCATCTTCCTAAAATAGCAATTGATAGTTCTTTGAAGATTAATGCTAAAACTCAGGAATATCTTCAAAAACGTATGGAAGAAACCCGTAAATTATTAGGGAATCTTTCGTAGAACTCATTACGCCCTAATCACCCCACGCCTCAATAATTCCCAAAAGCATTTGGCAGTGGCTTCAATATCAATACTGGCATCGTGGGCATCAATAAATCTTTGATTGAAAAGTTTGTAGTGTAATTCCTCCAACTTTGGCCATTTGTAGCCGTTTTTACCCGCAATTCGACAAAAATTAACGACATCTTTGTTTTTCATTGTACAAAAACTTCGTTTGGTCAGTAGCGGTTTTGTATCAAACTCTTTTCTAACAAACTCTGCCCCAACGATATTTCTATCGAAATCAAAATTATGGGCAATCAAAATGGCTGATTCGTTGATGGCATCGGCGAAAATATCTAAAACTTGTGCTAAATCTTTTCCTTCGGTTTGGGCTTTTTCGTTTGATATTCGGTGAATAAGCGTAGCATCTCGTGGGATAGTGAAACCTTCGGGTTTGATGATATAATTGTGTTGGGCTGCCAGTGAGCCATCTTCGTAGTATTCAATAAAAGCCAATTGCACCAAACGTGGCCAATTATTGACTTGCGTGATTGGTGCATTATAGAATTGTGGTAATCCAGTAGTTTCGGTATCGAAAAAGAGGATTTTTCGCATTGATATAAAAAATTATAGAACACAGATTGTTATGATTTTTATGATAAGATTATGATAATCTGCGGTAATCATAAAAATCTGCTCAATCTGTGCGGTCCGCC
>NZ_JBMLRC010000383.1:0-1110 GCF_049241225.1 Emticicia sp. | reverse complement strand
CTTTGGTGAGTTTTCCTTGAGAATAAACTGTTCTACCGAATTCTCCACCCCAAACCACTAAAGTATCTTCGAGCAAACCTCTTCTTTTTAAGTCTATAATCAATGCTGCGGTGGCTCTATCGGTTTGTTTGCATTGGTGGGCCATTCCTTTCGGTAATGAGCCATGATGGTCCCAGCCTTGGTGATAAAGCTGTACAAATCTGACATCTTTTTCGAGCAGTTTTCGAGCTAAAAGGCAATTAGCGGCATACGTTCCTTTGTCTCGACTACCTTCACCGTAGAGTTCAAAAACTTCGTCGGGTTCGTTCGAGGTATCCATTACTTCGGGAACAGAGGTTTGCATCCGATACGCCATTTCGTATTGAGCGATTCGGGCATCTACTTCGGGGTCGCCCCAAGTTTCGTTTTGTAATTGGTTGAGTTTTGTCAAATATTCCAACATTTGTTGGCGGTCTTGCCCGTCATATCCTTCGGGATTATTGAGAAACAAAACTGGGTCTTTTCCCGAACGGAATTGGACTCCTTGATGCTCGGAAGGCAGAAAGCCATTTCCCCACAAACGAGCATAAAGTGGCTGGTCTTTCGAGGCATTTTTTGAAACCAAAACAATAAACGCAGGTAGATTTTGATTTTCAGAACCCAGTCCGTAACTCATCCAAGAACCAATTGAAGGGCGGCCAGGGAGTTGATGCCCCGTTTGAAAAAACGTTATGGCGGGGTCATGATTGATTTGCTCGGTAAACATAGATTTTACGATGCACAAATCATCAACCACCTGTGCCGTATAAGGCAGTAAATCACTTACCCAAGTCTTAGTTGTTCCGTATTGATTAAATTTATACGCCGACGGCACGAGCGGTAAAACTGCCTGATTGGCACTCATACCCGTAAGTCTTTGTCCTTTTCGCACCGAATCGGGCAAGCCTTGCCCAAACATATTACTGAGTTTGGGTTTGTAGTCGAAAGTTTCAAATTGCGAAGGGCCACCACTCATAAATAAATAAACGACTCGCTTGGCTTTTGGAGCGATGCTGGGTAATGCACTCATTATTTGTTGTTCGAGCGTGTTGCCTTTTGCGTTTGAACTAATCAAACTACTTAGAGCCATTG
>NZ_JBMLRC010000382.1:0-10592 GCF_049241225.1 Emticicia sp. | reverse complement strand
TCTTCATTCTTACCCGAATCTCCACCATAATCTTCATCAATCATTTGTGGATGGTTGGCTAACTGACGTAATTTGGTTAAACCTTGTAGCACCGCCATCTGCGATTTCCCGAAACCTTTTTCTTCGATTTGTTCCAAAATGATATTTCTATAATACGATTTGGCTTCTTCGTAACACTTCTCTTGCTCCTCGGTCATATCGCAGTAATGAATACTTTCAACTTTTGGCGGAAGTTCGGTGGCTACCTGCGACTTGTGTCGTCGAAGCATGAAAGGTTTTATCAAGCTATACAAACGCTTGTTTTGCTTTTCGTCTTGGTGTTTTTCAATCGGAATCTGGTATTCGTTTTTAAAATAACTTTGCGTACCCAAAAGTCCAGGATTGATAAACGTCATTTGTGTCCATAAATCCATCGTGCTGTTTTCGAGTGGCGTGCCCGTCAGAATCAAGCGATTGGCCGAGTTTAGCTGCATAACGGCCTTTGAAATATGCGAACTTGGATTTTTGATTGATTGAGATTCATCTAGAATTACATAATTGAATCGGTAATCTTTGATAAAATCAATGTCGATTCTGAGGATTCCGTAGGAAGTCAGAATCAGGTCATAATTATCAAATTGTTCGGTATTCTTCTCTCGATTCGTACCTGTATAAATAAACGCTCGAAGATTGGGCGTAAATTTTTCGATTTCCTTTAACCAATTATAAATCAACGAAGTAGGCATGACCAATAATGTTGGATGCCCCCCCGCCCCTAAAGGGGAGCTATCATTACTAATACTAAGATTTTGTTCTTTTTGCGATTGCAAGAAAGCTAATGTTTGAATAGTTTTACCCAAACCCATATCATCGGCCAAGCAACCACCTAATTTGTATTCTGCCAAAAATCTCATCCAATCGTAGCCCGCTTTTTGGTAAGGTCTAAGATTAGCATTTAAGCCTTTAGGTAGTTCGTATTGACCAATTTTATCAAAATTTCGTAGCCTCTCGAGTTTTCTGCTAATAACCGAAAACGCCAAACCTTCATCAGTCAAATCTTGTACTAAAACCAGATGATGTTTTTTCAGAATCGTAATATCACTCTCGTCGAGGTTATCAACATAGCTAAATAATTCTGAATATCTCGTAAACCATTCTTCGGGAATAACGGCAATTTGCCCATTTGGCAGCGTAAACTCTCGTTTATTGGCCAAAATTAAGTTCCGAAGTTTCAAGAACGGAATTTCAAATTCACCGAAACGCACTTTTGCTTTTATATCAAACCAATCATTTTTTTCTTCGATATGTACCTCAATCGACGAATAGCCCAAGAAATATTGCTTCTGATTTTGGCTATTATCAACTTGTCTTACCTCAAAATTATTTTCTTCCAAAACCATTGCATTGCTCTGCAACCACGAAAAAGCAGGGCGTTTTGGCACTAAACTACGGCCCTGACGCACATCTAAACCCAAATTTTTTAGCAAGTTTACCTGTGCTTTTTCATACTTCAAATCTCGTTTTACTTTATGAAAAACCCAGCTATCGCCCGCCCGCTCGACGCTTACGTAAGCCTCAGCCGAGAAATTATCGAAACGAAAAGTGTAATCACCGTACTGAAACGATAAATCAAAAACTATTTTGTTTTCTTCATCGTTTTCTTCTTCTTCCTCATTATTATCAAATAAGGCCACGGCAACTTTTTTTGTGGCAAGTACTTCCGAAATTGATAAAAGTGGTTTGGGTTCGTGTTTTTCGAATCTGATTTCAAAACCTTGAGCAAAAACATCGAACTGAGCCACCAGCGGAGCAATGAATTTCTGGTAGTAAGTTTCCTCAATATTTCGAGGAATAATGATATGATTTTTATTCAGAAAAGGCTTTAATTTCTTGCCATCCACTTGCTTCTCGAAATGATATAATTTATCGTCAATGAGCAACCAAGCAGGTTCTTCACACAAAATTCTGGCGTTTTTAAACTGAAAATGTACTCGTTCGCCTCCACATTTGATACTCGGAAAATAATGCGTATTTTCTTCGTTTCGGATAAAATTAAAGTAGGCTTTCGCTCCTTCTTGAATATTATTGATGGCTTTCCAAGTAGGGTCGCCGTCGTTGCTCATGATATAAAGTGGCTTTTTCAGCAATTTCTCCAATATTTCGGCTCGGTGTTTTTCCATGTAGCCATGAATCGTTTCTTGCAGAAGTTTATCGCCTTTTTCGGGGTCGAATATTTTCAGAAAAAAATCAAGTGGAGCGAGCTTTTTTGGACTAAATTTCTTGACGATAGCATCTTGCTGAATGGCTTCGGTAAGTTTGACGAGCGTAAAATCATCGGCATCAATTCGTTCGGAAAATTCGGCGATATTTTTTGATGAAACACTCTGATTTTGGAGTGTCAGTTCGCCTTTACTGTTGAGTTGCACCACAAAGGCTTCAAACAAAAATCCCAGATATTCGTGTTCGAATAACGAATAGACCATCTGAAAAGGTTGTAGTGTAGATACTTTCATATTAACAAAATAGGAAGCCCTCCCACTTGGGAATTTGGGTGAAACCAATCTTATCTGTGTCATTTCTCAAACTTAGAATTAAACCAAACCACAAAAATGAGCAGGATTAGCCTGTAAATCAAATTTAGAGCCCCCAAAAGAAGTGTTTGAAATAAAAATAATGTTTAGGTCGAAACCTAAACAACGAATATAGGTAAACGCTAGCAGCAGAACAAAGAAGATGATGGTTTTTTATTTAATGGATTGTGGTCAATTTACCACTAAGGCACGAAGAGCACGGAGTATCACTAAGTGTAACTTCTGTGTACTTAGTGTCTTAGTGGTAAAACTCACAACCTCACCAATTCAACAAAATCGAAATCATATTCATTCTTTTCGTCTTTTTGGTGCGAAATTCTTGCAATTTCTTTCCATTCATTTGCGTTTAAAGCAGAAAAAAACGCATCGCCTTCGATGCTGGCTTTTACTTCGGTAAGATAGACTTTATCAGTAATTTTCAAGGCTTGCTCATACACATTTCCGCCTCCGATAATAAATATTTCTTCGTTTCCTGCGTAGTTTTTAGCGGTTTCGATGGCTGCTTCGAGCGAGTTTACTTTCAAAACTCCTTCGGGTAAAACCAAATCTTTTTGGCGAGAAATAACAATATTGGTGCGATTGGGCAATGGTCGGCCGATTGACTCAAAAGTCTTACGCCCCATAATGACCGAATGTCCCGTTGTTAGTATTCTGAACTGCTTTAGGTCAGCCGAGAGTTTCCAAAGTAATTGATTGTCTTTTCCGATTACGCCGTTTTCGGCGGTAGCTACTATTATTGAAATCATTTTAAAACCCCACCCCGACCCTCCCCGATAGGGAGGGAGTTTTTTTACCCCCTCTCCCTATCGGGGAGAGGTTGGGAGTGGGGTGCAATTTACAAAATTTACGCCCTTCAACCATCGAAAAATCCCTTCTTCACTTTTATTTTTTCAAAATCAAAATATTTTCCCCAATTTCGAGTTAATATGGCATTGTGGTTGCTTATATGTAGGCATACATTTACCAACCTCAATCACCATGAAAATACGCAATCACCGAGAATACACAATTGCTTACGAAAAAGCTGCTATAATGATAGACGCTGGTTTTGGCGGAAATTTTGAACGTGAAAAATATTTTCGTGAAATAATAACTGCTATTATTGAGTACGAAAAAACCACGACTCACCCGATTTTCCCCAATCCGCCCGTGAGCATGAGTGCTTAAAAACGAGCCCATAAGCCCATGTCTTTTTTTGACCGAGTAAAAAACCTTTTTAGTTCAAAACCGACTGTCTCTTCGCCAGACGAAGAAGTAATTGTTTTGAATACCCCACAAGTACCAATTTCCCAAGAAGTAATAACAGTTCCCACATCTGAAGTACAGCCGTTTTCACCCGAAATGGACATCATACCGTTTTGGCTCGAAAATGAAGATGCCCTGCGTGATGAAGGTGTGATTTTTGGACTTTCGGAAGCAAAAGCAGAAGAAAAAATTGGAGCAATTCGCAATTACTTTGCTCACCAAACCGCCGAAACTGAAAAAATAGTGGAGTATCATTCCGAAAAAATCGGTGAGATTAATTTGTTGATTGAGCAAAAAGAAACCCGCATCAACGAACTGACCGAAAAAGCACGGATACTCGAAAATCGTGAACGTACTGACCATCAGCTGCCACGCACGGTCATTGGTATCGTACTTTCATTGGCGATGTGCGTTGGCAACTACTATCTGATTGATGAATCTATTCTGACCAATTTCCCAGCAAATCACTATGTGATTGCACTCGGAATTTTCTTGGCTGGAATGTTCAATTTATTCAATCCGAAATCGCTTTTCCACGAAAAAGATTCTTCCATTTCGTGGCGACAACTATTGGAAGAAGTCGGAATGCCGCTGGCAGCTTCGGTTTTTGTGTTTGTGCAATCGCTTGACAATCAGAGCCTTCTTCGCTCATTTGCCTTGTTTTTCTTTGTATTTTTCTTGTTTTTGTTTGCTGGAAAATTGCTTTTGAGTAACCTGACCGTACTGAAAACCGATTCGGGAATTTGGTTTGATAATCTTCGTTTACAAAAAGATAAAATCAACAAAGCCCAAGAATGGGAAGATGAAATAACCAAACTCAAACTCGAAATTGATGAGCAAAGAGTAGAAAAATGGAAAATCGTTGATGCCCTGAAGCTTCCAGAAGCCGAACTCAAACGCCTCAACGAACGCCGTGAGATGCTCGTAAAACTCTTTGAAAGTGAGTTTAATTTGGCTCGCAGCTACCGTGAAAAACTAACAGGTAAACAAATACAAGATATTTTGAAATAAAATTTTGTGGGGCGAACATCCTGTTCGCCGATGGAGAGCAATGATAAAACCAATCATAGAAGAAGAAGAATTTAATGGAATAAATTTCACCCAAGAGAGCCTCCGCAAAGGCGAGTACGAGGGCTGTACATTTACGAATTGTGATTTCTCGAATTTACACCTCTCGAACTTCGATTTTGTGGAGTGTGAATTTGAAGACTGCAACTTGAGCAACGTAAAAATCAGTAATACGGCCTTCAAACAAGTTAAATTCTCGAATTGTAAGTTGCTGGGCGTAAATTTTGGTGAATGTAATCCGTTTTTATTTTCGGTTAGTTTCGATGACTGTTTCTTGCATTTAGCTGGCTTTTACAAGCTAAAAATGAAAGGCACAAAATTTAAAAACTGTAATTTGAAAGAAGCAGATTTTACCGAAACCGACCTGTCGGGTGCTGTTTTTGATAATTGCGAATTTACTTCGGCAGTTTTTGAGCGAACAATCTTAGAAAAAGCCGATTTACGAACCTCACAAAATTTTTCAATCGACCCCGAATTGAATCGAATAAAAAAAGCAAAGTTCTCGCTCAGTAATGTTCGAGGACTTTTAGATAAATATAATATTGAAATAGAAAATTAGTTGAAAGTCCACGGTCGAGAGTCGGTAGTCCACAGTAGTTGTATGCTGAACTCTTTAGGTGTAAAACCAACATGATTTTAAAAGCAAAAAAACATGGAAAACCCAGAAGATTATTATAATTCAGACTTCCAGCATGGTTATTTAATCGGTGTTGAGAATATCCGAAAAGATAAAGACCAAGAAGATGACCCTTATGAAGGCTACATCTCAAGTCACGTAACCTACGAATGGCTACAAGAACGCATCGCCGAAAAAAAGGAAGAAGTGGCCAAAATAGATGCTGAAATTGCCGAAACGAAAGAAAAACAGAAAACTTCGTTTGATAAACTACAAGAATACATCATGGGTGTGAATACGCACGGGCGAAAAGTTAGTTTCGTGCAAGATCAAATCGATGATAACTTGGCAAATATCAAACGAATCGAAGGCAAACGTAACCGAAACGAGTCGCCGTATTCGTTATTTGCCGGAATCTTGTATTTGTTGGCAGGTATTGCTTTCGTTACTGGAGATTTGATTATTTCACACGAAATTGTGGCCTACGCCCTCAATATCCGAGATAATTATGAGGCTTGGGCCTTTGCAATCGGCTTGGCGATGCTTTCGGTATTACTCAAACCAGCTTATGATAGATTAGTCGAGCAGCCATATATCAACGAATACTCGCCAAAAACGAAGCGTACTTATGCTATTTTTCAAGGTTTTTTAGTAGCTTTTTCGGTGGCTACAATGCTTATTTTGGGTTGGTTTCGCTACGAAGCCTACAAAACCGATAAGCTAAAAGAGAGCATCAATAAGCAAATCAAGGCGATGCAGCTCAATAGCCAACCAATGGACCCAACGGCTGTAAATCCTGCCGAAAATCAGGCTCTTATTCAGAAAATGGATGAGCAACTCAAAGCCTATGATAAACTAAACCTCGAACTCGTAAATAGTCCGTGGGCATTGATGTCGTTTATTTTGAGTGGGGTTTTATTTGCCATTGCAGGTGCAATCTGTTTAGGTATTGCATTCCCGATTATGCAAGCTTATTGGTACAGTTGGCTGCAAGCTGGGCCGGCCATTCGCCGAATGAAGAAACGCAATCTGAAATTGATTGAAGAATTGAAAGCAGCCGAAGGCGAATTGGCTCAACAAATTACACAAAAAAGTATCTTAGAGAATGATTTAGCTTTATTGCCCAACTTGGCAGAGCTAAAAGCCGAAAGAAAAGAAATTTTGGCTCATATAGAAGATATGCTCAACCGCTCGAAAGTAGCCGACCAAGACCGCCGCATCAATACATTTGATGATGGTTTAGAAAAAGGTAAAGCTAACCGTGACGAAATGACCGACGAAGAATACGAGGAATTTAGAAGCACGTCGGTGCGTCAGATGCGAAACGCCCAAGATACCAAAACCGATGCAGGGCCAAAGGTTTATCGAAACAATGGCTTGCGTCCGCACCAAGCTTTACGCAAGGTAATCACTGAGCAGTTTAATCAGAATTAGTGTTGGGCTTATACTGGAAAATCATAGTGTCGTTGGTTTGGCTGAAAACAAAGTACGATTTCCTAAGTGATGTGAATGATGGTTTGAAACTACCCCATTAGGGGTTAAATATCGGTAGCACATTGCAAAACGTTGATGATAAGCGTGCCGTAGATACGCAACAATAAAAGTAATGTACCTACGGCACATATTTTTTGATAGGCATCCTTTTCTCTACCGATATTTAGTGCCGAATGGCACAAAAAACTAATTTACCCCAAAACCGTCCATTACGAAATAATAACCCATTGATAATAAGCAATTTAAGCCTCGAAATATCGACTTAAATTGCTTATTTTTTTAACCATTCTTTAATAAAATTGTACTTTTTAAAGAATTTTTGCACTTTTCAATGATTTTTTTAGGAAAAGATATTTTTTTATGCAAAACTTTGTATTGTAAACAAACGAAAATACATATTATGTCAAGCAAAAAAATTGATTTTCTTCTTCCTGCCGATGTAGCTGCTGGTGCAACTTCGGGTATTTTATTGGGTGATTTTAACAATTGGGACTCTAACAAAGGGGTTGCTTTAAAACAACAAAAAGATGGTTCATTAAAGGCTTCAGTTAGCTTAGAATCAGGTTCTTACGAATACCGTTACTTATTGAATGACGGACGTTGGGTAAACGATACACAAGCTTCAAAATATAATTATAATTCAGAATTTTCGGTTGAAAACTGTGTAATCGAAGTAGCTGCTGAAGTTGCTCCTGCTGCTCCAAAAGCTGCCGCTAAAACCGTAAAAACTAAAGCAAAGCCTGAGCCAGTAACCGAAAAAACTAAAGCACCTGCAAAGGTAGCAAAAGCCAAAGTTGCTGCCGAACCAGAAGTTGAAACTAAAGCCAAAGCAACTAAGACTACTAAAGCTAAAAAAGCATAATCGAGCAGTTTAGCGTAGTTAGTTAAAAATTATTGTGAAGGTCTCTTGAATATTTTTCGAGAGACCTTTTATTTTTACTTCAAATTCAAGAAACAAAAGCATATCACAGTACGTTTTAATGGGAAACAGATACATATACATTTTTATACATAAACTTTTTGATTAAAAATGGCACAGGCAAAATTAGAAATCATTGACGCACTGCGTCGTACTGCAAAGAAACTAAGTTCGGGAAACGAATATATGTGGGGCCACATGGGAAGCTGCAACTGCGGAAACCTCGTGCAGGAAGTAACCAAACGTACCAAAGCCGAGATTCATGCCTACGCAATGCAAGGCAATGGCGATTGGAACGAACAACTCAACGAATACTGTGGTATTTCGGAAATGCCAATTGATATGCTCATCCACGAAATGCTTACCTCTGGATTTTCGTTGGAAGACCTCCAAAACCTCGAAAAGCTATCAGATAAGAAAATTTTAATGCGTCTACCAATCGAAAATCGTTATCTTCGCCACAATGTTCGGGCTGATGTTATCGTTTATCTTACGGAGTGGGCAAATATGCTCGAAGAACAACTCCTCGATACCATCAAACTGCCTGAGTTCTTACAGGAAGAGAAGACTTTAGAATATGCGTAAAATTATTTTAGCGAGTGCGTTGATCATAAGCACATTGAGCGTTTTTGCCCAAGAAGAAATACCGACTTCGGGTGATAAAGACAGCCAAACTCAAGTATTTTTTGAAAAGCCAAAACCCGAGTGGAAAGAAAAACTAAGATACGGCGGGACTTTTTGGCTGGGATTTTTTGGTGCTTTTTATATTGATGCTTCGCCGATGGTTGGCTACGAATTAAACGACAAGGGAACGGTTGCGGGCATCGGAGCAAACTTTATATTTCAAGGCACATTCAATCGTAATAGTGCAAACAACACAAATAATACGATTTTTGGGCCCAAAATATTCGTTCGTCAGCAAGTTTTCAAACGTTTCTTTGCTCATGCAGAGTACGAGTTCATTAATGCTTACGCCGATCAATTTTATTCGTTTAACCTCAACACAACCGACCCCAATAAAAGAATCTGGGGAGGTTCGCCGCTCATTGGAGCAGGTTTTTATCAGGGAGGCGATGGCCGACGTGGAAGTTTCATCTCATTGATGTATAACTTGGGTTATCCAAACCGAGGGTTTATCAGTCCACAAAGTTTACTTGGCAGCGAAACGCCAATTACACTCCGTTATGGATTCTTGTTTTAGGTTTTATAAAAACATTCTACTTGGAATTGTTTCTATTAGTTTGTAAAATTGTATGAAAATATGACCAAAATGGGAGCATTTACATTAACAAAAGAAATAGAAACACTTCCAAGTGAATTACAACAGGAAGTAATTGACTTCGTAGAATTCTTAAAAATTAAGCACCAACAAAAGCAACCATTAAAAGAACGAGAATTCGGATTTGCTAAAGGAAAAGTGAAGCTGCATGAAAATTTTGATGCTCCTTTAGACGAACTCAAAGATTATATGTGAGGATGAATATACTCTTAGATACCCACGCACTTTTATGGTTTTACGGTGGTGATGCTCAACTCTCCTTAACTTCACAAAATTTAATCAAGGATATATCTAATAATTGCCATGTGAGTATTGCAAGTATTTGGGAGATTACGATAAAATATAATATAAGAAAACTCGAATTAGAAAATTCTCTTGCCGATTTATTTGAGTTTATAAAACGAAATCAAATTAGTGTTATACCTATCGAGTTCGAACACCTACTCAAACTATCTTCTTTACCTCTCATACACCGAGACCCATTCGATAGAATAATCATTGCACAGGGAATTACTGAAAAGCTTACGGTTATTTCTAAAGACAGTTTCTTTACAGATTATGATTTACCGATTATCTGGTAAGTAGTCCACAGTCAATAGTCGACAAGTCCACAGAAAGTTAATGGGCTTATAAACAGCCTCTTAGCTATTTATAGAATTGTCGATTATATAAATCTTATTACTTAATAGTTAATTATACCTCATTTTTAAGTTTCTTTTTAACCTTTGAAGATCTCCAATAAATACTCTTTTCCGCTCATTTCTTCTATTTTTCTGACGGTTGTTCCATTAATTTTTAGTTCGGCACTTACTGTTGCGGTCGTTACTCACGAAAACACGGTTTCGGCTTTCACTTGGCAAGACTGGACACTCATCACATTTGTTTGCTGCCTTACCTGTACGTTTGCCTTTACGCCTCCTACCCTGCTGGCTCTTATTTTTGGGTATTTTATTGCGTGGAATGCAGTTCTACCCGTTTTCATGATGAATATGGTGGCTATTTTTCTCGTCAATAGTATAACCAAACGCATTGATGGAGATAAATTCAGAAATTATTTAGCTGATAATAAGAAAGTTAGCAGTATTTTAGAAAATATCCGAAAAGAAGAATTAAAGTTTATTTTCTTCACTAAACTTTCACCAGTACTACCTTTTGCACTCACAAATTTTGTATTTGCTTTGTCGGGGGCTAAACTGAAAAATATCCTTTTAGGTGGTTTTTTCGGAATGATACCTCGCACTTTATTGGCGGTTTGGACTGGCTCACAAGCCAAAGAAATCAGAAAACTACTCGAAAATCCGAATGAGGGAAATCTACAAAAGATATTGGTCATCTTACTTTTAATTGTTTCTGTTGGCGGAATTTTATATTATATTTTACCGAGGAAAGTAGAGAATTGAG
>NZ_JBMLRC010000381.1:0-3239 GCF_049241225.1 Emticicia sp. | reverse complement strand
ATAAAACCAACTCCAAGACAAATGCCGAGTTGTTCGATTGTCAGTGGTGTGAAGGCAAAGAAATTGGCCAGTGGCTTCACGAAAATCAATAACCAAAGCAAAACGAGTGTGATAGAAATAATCAAGGATACAAGATTATTTCTATACATCAAAGTCGTGAAAATTGAATAATAAAACGAGCGATTGACCAAAGTTAAGAAAATATTGGCAATGATAAGTGTAACAAAAACCAACGTACGAGTAAGTGATTCGCTGTAACCTTCATGCACACCGTATTGATAAATTGCCAGCGTTCCTGCCGTAATCATCAAACCTTGTATAACACTGATAGTCAGTTCTTTCCAACTAAAAAAAGTATTGATGGCTGGGCGTGGTTGCTGACTCATCGTGTTTTTTTCCATTGGCTCATTTTCGTAGATAATTGAGCAGGTTGGCCCCATTATCAACTCCAAAAAGATGATGTGAACTGGCGAAAAAATATTCGGAAACAACCAACCCAAAGCCAAAGGAATAAAAACCGTCAAGACGATTGGAATATGAATAGAAATAATATACTGAATGGCTTTTTTGAGGTTGGTATAAATCTTTCGGCCCATTGCCACGGCATCAACCATTTTCGATAAATCGTCTTCTACCAAAATCAACGAAGCCGCTTGTTTGGCAATTTCAGTGCCTTTTTTGCCCATCGCAATGCCAATGTGTGCCGCCTTGAGGGCTGGACCATCGTTTACGCCATCGCCTGTCATGGCCACAATTTCATTTTGGGCTTTTAAGGCATTGATGATGCGTAGTTTCGCTTCGGGAAACATTCGAGTAAAAAGATTGGTATCTTTTACTTGTTGTTGCAATTCGGTTTCTGATAATTGCATTAATTCGTCGCCCGTAAGGCTGCGTTCGTGACCTTTAAAGCCAATCTGTTTGGCAATGGCCGTTGTGGTGGCGGCGTTATCGCCCGTGATGATTTTTACGTCGATTCCTGCTTTATAAAAACTATTCAAAACCGCTTGAATGTTCTTCTTGGGTGGGTCATAAAAAGCTACTAAACCTTTGAAACCAAACTTAAATTCTTGTTGAGTTTTAGGATAATTATTCCCGTCAAATTGAGCCTCTCCTACTGCCAAAATTCGGTAACCTTCTTTGGCCAGTGCCGCTATAGTTTCGTTGATTTTCTGTTTTTCGGTTTCGGTCAAAACACTCACATTCATAATAGCCTCGGCTGCTCCTTTGGCCGCAATGAAGCGTTTTCCTGCTTTATTTGCAAAAACATGCGTCATCATGGGCGGTTTTCCACCCAGCGGATATTCGTGAATCAATTCGAAGTTCGGGCGTTCGTCTTGCGGAGTCGTTTTTGCGTAAGCTGCGTGCAAAGCAATTTCCATCGGGTCGAAAGGAATTGGTTCGCTTGCCCACATGGCTATTTCTATCAGGTTTTTCTCGGCATCGGTTAGTGTGCTTTCTGGCTCAGCAATTTTATCCGAACCCAACACAAAAATCTTGGCCAGCGACATTTTATTTTCGGTAATCGTACCCGTCTTGTCGGTACAAATGACAGTCGCACTTCCCAATGTTTCTACGGTCTTCATTTGTTTTACCACGATTCCCATTTTCATTAATCGCCACGCTCCCAACGCCATAAAAGTCGTGAAAGCCACTGGAATTTCTTCGGGCAGAATACTCATTGCCAACGTAAGGGCTTTGAGCAAACTATCCAAAACATCGTGCGATTTGAAGTAATTGATTCCCCAGACAATCAGAAAAACGATTGCTCCCGCAATAACCATTTTCTTGACAAAATTGCTTATCTGCAGCTCCAGTGGGGTTTCTTCTTCTTCAATACTCTCAAGGCTTTTACCTATTTTACCCAATTTGGTTTCATTGCCGATGGCCGTTACGGTGGCTATCGCCAAGCCACTGGCCACGGTTGTTCCTCTAAAAACCTGATTATCTTCTTTACTGGCATCTTTTTCAACTGAAAGCGATTCGCCCGTAAGAATTGATTCATTGACCGAAAAATCATTTGAACGCACAATCGTTCCATCGGCCGCCACGAGTGTGCCTTCTTCAATCACGAGGCTATCGCCAAGTACCAATTCCTCACTCGAAATTTCTATGATTTCGCCGTCACGAATGACCTTGCAGGTGGGTTGCGTAAAGTTTTTGAGTTTTTCGAGGGCATCACGGCTGCGAGAATCTTGATAAAGCGAAATAGTAGCCACCAAAACAATGGCCGAAGCCAAGAAAATACCATCGCCAATATCGCCACTGATGAAGTATATAACCGAAGCCACGAGTAGCAAAATTACCATTGGCTCTTTGATTAAGCTTTTTACGGCTTCCAGAAAACCATTTTCTTTTTTGTAGTCGAGGCTATTACTACCAAATTTTTCTCGGGCTGCTAAAACCTGCTGCTGGGTCAGTCCGCTAATATCAAAATTATTTGTAGGCATGATACGAGTAGCTATTATGTGGGGTTTGCTTTTACCAAAAGTAAGTAGTTTTTTGGTAGAAACTAAAAAATAGCCACAGAAAGAGGCAAAAGATTAGTGTGCAAAGCATTTTGTTACTTTGCAGGCAGTTTAAGCATGAAATTTTAAAACCTACGCCCGTTCTTTTGTTCCAAGAAACGGCAGCCAGTTCTCTTCGATAGAGCCTGCGAAGTCTCGTAGAAACATAATAAAAGATGGTTTGTAAGGTTTTCGGGGGAGAGTAAATCCGACTTCTTCGGGGGTGAGGTCGCCTTTGCGAGAGTTGCAGCGGCGGCAGGCGGTTACGAGGTTATCCCAGTTGGTTTTTCCGCCTCTTGATTTAGGTACTACGTGGTCGAGTGTGAGGTCTTCGTGGCTTCCGCAATAAACACATTTGTTGCCGTCACGCCTAAATACATTCTGCCTACTGAGCATCACGCCTTTAAATGGCAAACTGACGTAATGATTGAGCCTAATGACAGAAGGGAGTGGATAGCTTTTATCGACGGTGCGAAGCATACCTTTTGGGGAATCGGAGACTAACTCGGCCTTGTCGAGATAAACCAATAAAAAGGCCTTTGGTACTGTACAAATACTTAATGCACTATAATCGGCATTTAAAACTAACACTTTCCTGCTCATAAAAACATTTGAAGATTAGCGGTTATATATTTGTAAGGCAAGATAATTAAAAGTTTTTATTTTTTCTGCAAATGATGTTGTAAAATATTTGTTAAGTTGCTGAAAGTGAGACGTATATGGGTGGGGTTGGGA
>NZ_JBMLRC010000380.1:38356-44894 GCF_049241225.1 Emticicia sp. | reverse complement strand
CAAGCAAACGCACACTTTCGTTTGGTGAGTCATTCATCACAGGAGCGAAAGATGCACTTTCGGTAATTCCGAATCAGATTCAAGGTTTTGGACGTATCTTCAAAGGACATATTTCGGCAGGAAATGCCGTAAGTGGCCCAGTTGGTTTGGCTCAAATGTACGGCAAATCGTGGGATTGGGAAAGATTCTGGGGCTTAACGGGTTTATTATCAATGGGTTTGGCATTTATGAATGCCTTGCCAATTCCTGCCCTCGATGGTGGACACGTTTTAGTATTACTTTACGAAATGATTACACGCCGCAAGCCATCTGAGAAATTCATGGAGCGTACTCAGCAAGTAGGTACATTCATCTTATTGACATTGATGGTACTTGTGTTGTTCAATGATACCTTTAAGGCTTTGTTTAAGTAGCCCCCCTGCCCCCCGATGGGGGAGTCATTATACGATTTTCTAAAATGATAAAGATATTTTTGGCATTTTTTGCTTTGATAAATCTACTTTCTGTTAGGGAAGTAGAAAAAGCTCCCCCATCGGGGGCGGCTGCTCACGCCTATCATACATCTTTAACCGAAATTCAGTATAATGCCCAAGAGAAATCGTTGGAGATAAGCATCCGAATGTTTACTGATGATTTGGAAACGGCCTTGACAAAAGCCAATAACGGGCAGAAAGTGATGATTGGCGGTAAAAATGATAACAGCGAAGCCATCTTGAATAAATACGTACAGCAGCACTTTGCAGTTTTGGTATCCCAAAAGCAAAAGAGAGCAATGAACGTACTTGGAAAAGAAACCGAAGGTGATGCTACTTGGGTGTACGTCGAAATACCTAATGCACAGGATTTTAAAGGAAATATCCTCTACAATAATATCATGCAGGAGCTTTTTGATGACCAAACCAACCTCGTAAATTTCATTCAACCAGGTGGAAAGAAAACCTATGTTTTCAATGCAAAAACCAAAATTGCCGAGATTGAATAGCAATCATGTGAAAATATAAAGTTTTAGTAGAAAAAATCACAGAACAGTATGCCTGCATACTGTTTTTTTTGTTACTTTTGTGTAGGTTCGAACGCAAGAAACACCAATGAAAAAGGAAAAAACAATAGATTTTTACATAAAATGGGCATGGCATTCAATTTCGAGAATGTATAATGCTTACGCAAATCCCAACGATATGACGATGGCGATTGGCTATGTATTGCTCAATATTGACTCAGAGAAAGGTACACCCGCTACCAAAATTGGGCCTTCGATTGGAATGGAACCTCGAAGCCTAACCAGAATGCTAAAAACCCTCGAAGAAAAAGGCTGGATTTATCGTGAAATTGACCCCGATGATAAGCGTTTCGTAAGAGTGTTTTTGACCGAAGAAGGACGCAAAAAAAGAAGTTTTTCGCGTGAAGGAGTAATCATTTTCAATAAGATGATTCAAGAGCAAATTCCTGCTGAGAAATTGGCCGTTTTTTTTGAAGTAATTAAAGAAATCAACCGAATTGTTGATGAAGAAAATAGCAAAACAAAAGAAAACTTAATCTTAGAAAACGAAATACTGCTTAAGTAAAGCCTTCTAATTATATTTTCTTGTAGCTTTGTAGCAAGAAACCCAACTCAAATATGCACAAAAAACTACTTTTGATTTTTGCTTTTGTATCAATTGCTCAACTTTCACAAGCTCAAGCATTTACATATTACCCATTCAACTCTGTATTTTCGATAGCCACAAATCCCAACAAAGTTGTTTGGGCTGATTTTAGGTTTCAGATGAATTCTTATTTTTCATCATTAAGTACCGAAATCTCTCCGATGTTTAATCTCAATAAATCAGAGCGAGCAAAATTCTACGTAGGTGCAGGAGTAAAAGCTAATTTCTTGAATTATCTAAACCCCGATGCTTCCAAACAATCTCCGTTGGAAGGTTACAGTTTGAACTTTGGTGTGCGTGCATCGCCAGTTCAGAAAATTCCAAGATTACAGGTCGTTTTTGAGCTTTCGCCTTATGCCAATAAAGATTTTGATTTAGGTGTTTTTAGAGCCAATTTAGGCTTAGGCTACGTTTTAGGCAAGAAAAAGCAATAAACTATATTTTACTGTCGTTTGTAAATTTAAGTATGTTTCAATTAAAGTTGTAAACGACTATTTTGGTTGTTTATAATAGCTTTGGGTAGCAATTTTATTGACTATCGACTATTGATTGTGGACTACTTGTGTGAACATACAACAGTAATTTATAATGAAAACTTTTGCTACCCTAACGATTTCCCTCTTGAGTTTTTGTGCATTTTCACAGCAAAAACTTCCATTTATTCCCCGTCCGGCCGTCTCGTTTTTCTTCAATGAAAAACTTGCAGACAACAAAAAAACGATTTCAAAGTCTGATACGCTTCTTGAAGTTAAAGCTATTTTGCAAGGTGAGCAGAAGCAAAAAATGCCAAATCTGACTTTTTTGATTAGTGAAGTTGAGGTTAATCTTATCCGAAATGATAAAAAAATAGCAGGTTTGGTGCTTGCCGAAGGTAAAGGAAGCCTTGCTCCACTCGCCTTGTTGATATTGGCTGGAGATAAGTGTCAACTAACCGTAAAAGGAATAAAATTCCTGCACGAAGGCGTTTACTCTGATGTAGGAACAGGAGATGTAATTAAGAATTATGTTTTTGAATAAAAGTTAAGAATAAAATAACGACGGCAGCGTTTGAAACGCTGCCGTCGTGTGTATTTTATAATTTCTTCTCTTTCTCCAATTTTTCAGCCTTACTAAATTGCTTCATAGCCGTAGTCAGAATTGGGTCTTGGCTATAAATGATTTGATAAAACTCATTGTTTAGGCCATTTTTCATGTTTCTCTGCCAGATGTGTCGAGCAATATTTGCCTTGATTTGAAGTTTGATAAACTCTTTCGAGCGACCAAACTCAGCTGCATTAAATTTGATTTCTGAGTTATTAGCCAATTTTTTCACTTCTTCGAGCATCCCATCGTTTATCACGAAATTATTTAAGAAAGAATTAAAAGGTTGCTTTTCAAGTGTTTTACGATTAGTATTTGCGTAGCTGAGAGCATATTCACGCAAGATATTTTTGCCGTAAAGTTCGAGCAAATATCTTGTGATGTGGCTTGTATCTCTCGGCACAAAAATATCGGGCGTAACGCCACCACCGCCATAAACCGTACGGCCACCTTTGGTTTTGAAACGCATTTTGGGATTATTCTTGATGCTATCAGCAATGAAAAACTCACCCGATTTTCCTCGTTCGTCTAACTCGTGTTCGTAATTTTCTAAATGACCTTTTTCGTAAGGCTTCTGAATACTACGCCCACTCGGAATATAGTAGCGTGAAATAGTTAGACGTAACTCTGAGCCATCTGAAAGCTGAATCGGCTGCTGAACCAAACCTTTCCCGAATGTACGACGACCCACAATCAAAGCACGGTCGTAGTCTTGCAAAGCCCCAGAAAGAATCTCAGATGCCGAAGCACTTCCTTCATCGACCATCACCACGATTGCTCCTTTTTCAAACATTCCGTCGTTTCCTGCGTAAGTTTTTCGGTTATTTCGTGCATCTTTTCCATCAGTATATACAATCACATCTTTTCCGCCTACGAGTTCATCAACGATATCCGTTGCTCTGTCCATATAGCCACCTGGGTTTCCTCTCAAATCAAGCAATAATTGTTTCATGCCTTGTTTTTTGAGGTCGGTCATGTGTTGCTTAAACTCATCGTAGGTAGTTTCGGTAAAACGATTGATTTTGATGTAAGCCGTTTTTTTATCTTCCATCAGATAGGCGGCATCAATCGAATATTGAGCAATTTTATCTCTTACTACCGTAAACTTTAACAAATCTTTGAAGCCTCTACGCTTAACTTCGAGTTTTACTTCAGTGCCACGTTTTCCACGCAGATTCGCAAAAATATTGGTGCTATTGGCATCTTTTCCCGTCAGTTTATTATTATTTGCTTTGATAATCGCATCGCCGCTCTGAATGCCGACGGTTTCTGATGGGCCACCTGCCAATGGCGTAACTACATAGAGTGTATCGTTAAAAACATTGAACTCAATACCAATACCATCAAAACCACTTTCGAGTTGCGAGCGAGCAATGTCGGCTTCTTGCGGCGGGAAATAATAGGTGTGTGGGTCGAGTTTTTCGAGCATTTTTGTAATCGAATAATCGACCAACGAATCGGTATTAACACTATCGACATAGCTACGATTGATGTACGTCAGAATTTCTTTAAATTTATTTGAACTCCGAGAAATATCACCGCCAACTCGACGTCCGCCAAAAAAAGTTGCCCCAATCAATATTCCCACCACGAGTGTGGTTGCTACCACAATCGGTGTTCGAATCGTTGTTTGGTTGTTTTGAATTTTATTTTCTTCCACTTTTATAGTTTTGATTTAATAAATTAGTTCGTACTTTTAGAAACAGATTCTAACGATAATAAATTACATTCGATAGCACAAATTTCTATTCTCAACCCCAATTTACTAAAGAAATGTCTGAAAATCAATCTCGACGTTCGTTTCTACAAAACCTTGGTGTCGGTCTTGGCACTACTGCGGCTGCTTTTGCCGTTCCATCAGTAATGGCAGTGCCAGAAGGCCCTGCTCCAAAGGATGATAAAAAACTCGGTGTTGCACTCGTTGGTTTGGGTAGTTATGCCAAAAACCAATTGGCTGTTGCCTTAGAAAACGCCAAGAATTGTTATTTAGCAGCTATCGTTACTGGTACACCAGCTAAAGCTGACGAATGGGCAAAGAAATACAATTTGCCCAAAGAGAGCGTTTATAATTATCAAAATTTCGATGAAATAGCTAAAAATAAATCGGTTGATATTGTCTATGTGGTGTTACCTAACTCGATGCACCCCGAATTTGTAATTCGTGCGGCAAAAGCAGGCAAGCACGTGATGTGCGAAAAACCAATGGCCAATTCGGTAGCCGAATGCGACGCCATGATAAAAGCCTGCAAGGATGCGGGCGTGCAGTTGGGCGTGGGCTATAGACTTCATTTTGAGCCATTTACGCAAGAAGTAATGCGAATAGGGCAGAAGAAAGAGAAAGGAAATGTGCGATTCATGCAAACTAACTTTGGCTTTACGATTGGCGACCCAACTCAATGGCGTTTGAAAAAAGCTTTGGCAGGTGGTGGGCCATTGATGGATGTGGGCATTTATTGCGTACAGGCATCTCGCTACGTAACGGGCGAAGAGCCACTTTGGGTGACTGCTCAGTTTGGGCCAATTACTGACAAAGAGCGTTTCAAAGATGTAGAAGAAAGCGTATCGTGGCAAATGGAATTTCCTGGAGGGGCAATGGTAAATGGTTTTACTTCGTATAAATCAAATATTGAGCAACTTTATGTGTCAGCCGATAAAGGTTGGATGCAGCTGGGCCCTGCGTATAGTTATGGACCAATCAAAGGCCGAAGCAACGACGGAGAAATGAAATTGCCAGTAGTGCATCATCAGACCGTGATGATGGAAGCAATTTGTAAAGAAATGATTGAAACAGGGAAATTTCCGAAACACATCGACGGCGATGAAGGCAAAAGAGATATGAAAATCTTGATGGCCATCTACGAAGCCGCTCAAACTGGAAAACGTATTAGTTTGGTGTAAATTGGGCTGTTGGCTTTTAGCTATTAGCAAAGGTAAAAAACTTCAAGCCAATAGCTAACAGCTAATCGCTAAAAGCATTTTATCAAACCATTTTTCAACTTTCAGCGTTATACGTATTCAAACAAAATCTATCAAACACAAATGAAAAAAATCGTTTTACTATTCTCTCTTTTTGTATCAATGGGAGCAATGGCACAAGGCATCAAAACGCCAGCTCCGAGTCCAACCCAAACTATCAAGCAAGATTTTGCACTTTCATCAATCGAAGTAAACTATTCTCGTCCATTGGCTAAAGGTCGTAAGATTTTTGGTGATTTAGTGCCTTTTGGTGCTATGTGGAGAACGGGTGCTAATGGTGCAACCAAAGTGACTTTCGGCGAAGACGTGAAAGTTGGTGGCGTGGCCGTAAAAGCAGGTTCGTATGCCCTTTACTCAATTCCTAATGCTGGTGAATGGGAAATCATCTTGAATAAAGGTGTAAACAACGGTGGTTTGAATGGCTACAAAAAAGAAGAAGATGTGGCTCGTTTCAAAGTAAAATCGATGACTTTACCAATGAATATCGAATCTTTCACGATTATTATTGGTGATGTAATGGCTGCATCGGCAAATATCCAAATCATGTGGGAAAACACGGTGGTGAGTATTCCAGTAGAAGCCGATATCGATAGCAAAATTATGAAATCAATTGATACTGCGATGAACGTTGACAACCGTCCGTATTTTGCAGCAGCCAGTTATTATTTCGATAATGGCAAAGATATGGCAAAAGCATTGGAGTGGGTAAATAAAGCTATCGACGCTCAACCAAGTGCGTATTGGATGGTGCATTTGAAAGCAAAAATCCAAGCTAAAATGGGTGATAAAGTAGCTGCAAAAGCAACAGCTATGAAAGGAATTGAGTTAGCAAAAGC
>NZ_JBMLRC010000380.1:34295-38256 GCF_049241225.1 Emticicia sp. | reverse complement strand
CAGCAACAAAAACTTATCTCCCTTACAAGGTAAAAGACATCACTCTTGCCGATTGGGGTCGCAAAGAAATTAAATTAGCAGAAGCCGAAATGCCAGGTTTGATGGCAATCCGTGCTGAATATGGCCCGTCGAAACCATTGGCAGGTGCAAGAGTAGCAGGATGTTTACACATGACAATCCAAACGGCTGTTCTTATCGAAACCCTTGTGGAGTTAGGTGCTGAAGTAACTTGGTCTTCTTGTAATATTTTCTCAACTCAAGACCACGCTGCTGCTGCTATTGCTGCTGCTGGTATTCAGGTTTATGCTTGGAAAGGTCAAACAGCCGAAGAATTCGACTGGTGTATCGAGCAAACTTTGTTTTTTGGTGAAGAACAAAAACCATTAAACATGATTTTGGATGATGGCGGCGACCTTACAAACATGGTATTTGATGTATATCCTGACCTTATCGGTGGTATCAAAGGTTTATCAGAAGAAACTACAACAGGTGTTCACCGTTTGTACGAGCGTATGAAAAATGGCACATTGTTCTTGCCAGCTATCAACGTAAACGACTCAGTAACAAAATCGAAATTCGATAATAAATACGGTTGTAAAGAATCATTAGTTGATGCGATTCGTCGTGCAACTGACGTAATGATGGCAGGTAAAGTTGCTGCTGTTGCGGGTTATGGTGATGTAGGTAAAGGTTCGGCTGAATCACTTCGTGGTGCTGGTTGCCGTGTATTGGTTACCGAAATCGACCCAATCTGTGCTTTGCAAGCGGCAATGGATGGCTACGAAGTAGTTCCAATGGACGAAGCAGTAACTCGTGCGAATATCTTCGTAACGGCTACTGGTAACGTAAACATCATCCGTGACCGTCACTTCAAAGCAATGCGTGATAAGGCTATCGTTTGTAACATCGGTCACTTCGATAACGAAATCGACATGGCTTGGTTGAACCAAAACTATGGCCACACAAAATCTACTATCAAGCCACAAGTTGATATGTACGAAGTTGATGGCAAAGAAATCATCATCTTGGCTGAAGGTCGTTTAGTAAACTTAGGTTGTGCAATGGGTCACCCATCATTCGTGATGTCATGCTCATTCTCTAACCAAACTTTGGCACAAATCGAATTGTGGAACAACCCAGAGAAATACGAGAAAAAAGTTTACGTTCTTCCTAAGCAATTAGATGAGAAAGTAGCTGCTTTCCATTTGGCTCACGTTGGTGCTAAATTAGATACTTTAGATGCTGAACAAGCTGCCTACATTGGTGTAACACCAGAAGGTCCATTCAAATCTGAAATGTATCGTTATTAATTAGTCGATAGTCCATGGACGATAGTCGATGGTATTTTATAGGAAACGCCCATTTATTGAAAGATAGATGGGCGTTTTTGGTTTAGGTCAATTTTTTTCATAAAATTATTTTACTTTAAAGTAAAATATATAGATTTGTATATGAAATTTGAAATTGTCGAACTTGATGAGTTTTCAGGTAGCAAAGCAAGTGTTTATTCTATTTGGATTGACGATAACGAAAAAACACTTTTTGACCAATTTATCTTAGAAAATGAAGGGATTCATGATAAAGAACTTGGCTCAATTACTGATAGACTTGAACTTATTGGGCATCTGACAGGAGCAAGGGAACAATTTTTCAAACCAAATGAAGGCACTTTGGGTGATGGAATTTGTGCTTTGTATGATTCCCCTGACAAAAAGCTAAGACTTTATTGCATTAGATATGGTGCTACTTGTATTGTTTTAGGTGGTGGTGGCGTTAAAAATGTTAGAGCTTTGCAAGACGATGAAAAATTAAAAACAGAAAATTATTTGCTGAGATTTATCTCCAAAAAGATAACTGAAGCCATAAAAAATCAAGATTTGCGGTGGTCGTCTGACGGAAAAAAATTAGAAGGTAATATGATTTTTGAAGATTAAAAACAAAACAATAATATGGAAAATACAAATGAGGCCCATAGTCCCAGAAAATATAAAAGTCCTATTGTATCAAATTTTATAGCACGCCGAAATCCTGCTGAATTTGAGAAAACTCAAAGAAATATGCTACTTTCTGCATTAATTGATGATGCCTTAAAAGCTAAAGGTTGGAATAAAAAACAGTTAGCAGAAGCCATGCACAAAAATCCATCGGAGGTAACAAAATGGCTATCAGGTACTCATAACTTCACTTTAGAAACACTTTACTTGATTGAATCTTACTTAGGTGTTAAATTATTTTCAATACCAAGTCTTGAGGAAAACTATTTAAATCAGTGATTTATCTTATAATAGATTAACAAAAACGCCCATTTATTGAAAGATAGATGGGCGTTTTGTTTTTCTTATCGTAGGAACGTCCAATTTGGACGTTCTTGGAGTAAAACAAGATAAATTCGGGAAAACGTCTATCTTTTTATACTTTAAGTCTCCAAAGTACTTACAAATGTTTTTTAATCGTTAATTTCACTCCGTTAAATCATCCCTTCATCATATTCACTAAATTACTAACCATGAACAAGAAAATTGTCATTTTATTGGCAGCTTTTGCGATGTCGTGCGGAGTTTTCGCTCAAGATGCTGTAAGCTATCAACTCCCGCCCAAAGAAGTAGCCGATTTGCTTTTGGCAAAACCTACGCCCGATGTGAGCATTGACAGCCAAGGCGAATGGATGCTCCAAAGCGAACGTAATTCTTACCCAACCGTTGAGGAATTAGGTCAACCCGAAATCAGAATTGCAGGTTTGAGATTAAACCCCAACAATTTCTCGCCAAGCCGCCAGATTTTCATCAATAATTTTACACTGAAAAACATCAAAACTGGCAAAGAATTTAAAATCAGTGGCTTACCAGCAAATATGTTGGCAGGAAATGTAAGATGGAGTCCGAATGAAAAGAAGATTGCTTTCACGAATACCACCAACAACCGAGTTGATTTATATATTGTTGATGTAGCCACGAAAGTAGCGACGAAAGTCAATAAAAAGGCCTTAAATGTAGTTTTAGGTGCTGATTTGACTTGGTTCGACGATAATTCGATTGTCTATAAAACCGCAATTAGCTTGCCAAGTGCTGCACCTGCAAAGCCAATCACACCTAAAGGCCCAACGGTTCAGCAAAACATCGGAAAAGCTGCTCCTGGTCGTACTTACCAAGATTTGATAAAAACGCCTTACGATGAACAACTTTTTGAGTTTATGGCAACCGCTCAAATGGTGATTAATCGTGGAGGTGTAGAAACGCCTATTGGAAAACCTGCTATTTATGAATCTTATACTTTGTCTCCCGATAAAAAATACTTTTTGTTGGAAGTTTTGAAGAAACCTTTCTCATATTTGGTTACTGCCAGCGGATTTCCTACATCGGTTTCGATTATTGACATTACAGGAAAATTAGTCAAAGAAGTGGCTGATTTACCAAGTGCCGAAACACGACCTTCGGGCAATGATAATGTGCAGAA
Source organism: Emticicia sp. (assembly GCF_049241225.1). NCBI lineage: Bacteria > Pseudomonadati > Bacteroidota > Cytophagia > Cytophagales > Leadbetterellaceae > Emticicia > Emticicia sp. Next base: position 34,803 of record NZ_JBMLRC010000380.1, on the reverse strand, counting down.
TATTCCAAGAGGTTTTGAATGGAGAGCCGATGAAGCCGCAACTTTAGTTTGGGCAATGCCTTTGGATAGTGGTTTGATTAAAAAGAACGTAGAATTTCATGATGTAGTTTATGCACAAGCAGCTCCTTTCAAAGCCGAAAAACAAGAATTATTCAAAACTAAAATGCGTTTCCGTGGCATAACTTGGGGAAATGAAAGTTTTGCGTGGGTTTCAGAAGGACTGACGGGCAAGCAAACCATCAAAGTGAGTAGATATAACAGTAGCACAAAAAGCATTTCGACACTTTTTGAACGCAATACTACCGATGCCTACGGAAATCCGGGCACGCCTTTGATGGAGAAAAATAATTTTGGCAAACAAGTGATTTTGGTAGAAGGTAACAAGATTTTCTTAAATAATACGGTTGGTTCTTCGCCGAAAGGAGATTTGCCATTTTTGAGCCTTTTTGATATTGACACCAAGAAAACAGAACAACTTTGGCGTTGCAGCGAAGGTACGTATGAGTTT
>NZ_JBMLRC010000380.1:0-34195 GCF_049241225.1 Emticicia sp. | reverse complement strand
GATACCAAACCAAACGATAATTTTATTGAGCAACTCACACTAAATGCCGAAGCGGCGGTTAATCATTTGGCAGAAATGGGCGTAGGTGACAGAAATCGTATGGCAGTTGGCGGGCATAGCTACGGTGCTTTTATGACTGCCCACTTATTGAGCCACACAAAGTTATTCAAAGCAGGAATTGCACGAAGTGGAGCTTATAACCGCACACTGACACCATTCGGTTTTCAGGCTGAAGACCGAACTTATTGGGAAGCACCTGATTTGTATTATAAAATGAGTCCGTTTAGCTACGCTGATAAAATCAAAACGCCACTTTTATTGATTCATGGCGACTCTGATGATAATCCTGGTACATTCCCAATCAATAGTGAGCGTATGTTTGCGGCTATCAAAGGGCACGGCGGAACGGTACGTTTTGTGTTTTTACCTTACGAAGCTCACGGCTACCGAGGTAAAGAAAACCTACTTCACATGCTTTGGGAGCAAAATGAATGGTTGAAGAAATATGTGAAAGAAGCTAAATAAGTCGATAGTCCACTGACAACAGTCGATAGTAAAACGCCCAGCTATTGAAAAATAGCTGGGCGTTTTTGATTTTACTGCTGTAATATTTTACGAGTTGGTCGAATCAACGTTGCTTTTTTATTTCGTTGAGCCATTTTATGTTGATTAATAGCAACATCAATATTATCCAAATCCTTTGGTGTTAAGCCTCGACTATCTACAATTAAATCAATTTCGAGAGGTTCTTTTATGAGTCCCATGATTTTATTTATTAAAATATTGATTGACTAATTTTGTAGCGGAAGCAGTATCTATAACCATATTATTATTAAAAAGCACTTCCGCCCCTAATGTTTTAGCATAATGTTCTCGTAGTGCTGATTTTGCAACGAATGAAACATATCCTCCAAAATCCATTTCAAAAGCTACTTTACAGGCATAAGCAAACAAGTTTCCTGCAACACCTAAATATATTTTATTTTTTCCTCTATTAAATTTAGCATTTTCGACTAAATGCAGGAAAATATGCCCTTGTCGCACTTCTAAACTCATTAAACCTTGAATGATTTTTGAATTGTCTTTGATTGTAAATTTGTAAACTTGTTTCGATTTATAATTTATTTCTTTTTTCCAATCAAACAGCCAATCGGCTTTTTTTATTTCAGAAGCTTTTACTTCACTTATTTCTGTGTCAAATCTATCGCCTGAAAAAGCATTTTCTATAGAATTAGTAAGTTTATCTATTTTTTCAGAGATATAATTCATGATACAATTTAATCAATTTTCTTTTATAATCAAAGAAAGTGGGTCTTTCCGAGACTGATATTATTTCTTCGGCGGAATTGTCCCCATTTTGATTAAAACCGCATCCGTGAGGTCGTCTTTTCCATTATCGGCAGAATAGAGCATCACGGTATTTGATTCTCTATTTCCTGAATCAGCATTTCTTCTGAACACAATCTTATAACCTTTTTCGGCAGCTACGGTCTTGATAGTAGCATTTACTTTTTCTCGAATTGCCAAAAATTTATCTTGAATCATTTTTTGTAATTCGGTCTCTGAATTTGCTTGAAATTCTTCTGCATCTTTTTTTAGGTTCTGCACAAGTTTTAGTTTAGCATTTAAAGAATCTGTCGTAAGACCCGTAATATCTTTCATCATGGCTTGATAAGCTTCATATTCTTCTTGATATTTTTTTGCTTTTTGCTCGAGTTTTGTTTCAAAACCTACTTTTTTTGAAGCGATTTCGGCTTGAAGATTCTTCATTTCTTTTACATTCTGAAGAATATAATCTTCATAAACATACGCAAGTTTTAGGCCTTGTGTAGCTGGCTTAGGTGCTTGTGAAAATCCTAATTGACTGATTAGTAATATAATAGCGATAAAAACTGTTTTTTTCATTAGTTTGATTTGGGTGTTTTTTTAATCAAAATTACGGAATATTTCTTACTGAAAACAAAAAAGACGAGTAAAACTCGCCTTTTTAAGGTCTGAACCGCAGGTCTGACCTTCTTTACATTTGCACTATGATAAAACGTCAGACCTGCGGTTCAGACGTTTATTAGATTCTTGACAAGATTTGCTCGCCCATTGCATCTGTTCCCAAAATCATATCTTTTGGTGTGTTGGCATCTGCAATATCGCCCGTACGGTAGCCAGCTTTCAAAGTGGCATCAACGGCCGCAATAATCGCTTCCGATTCAGCTTTTAAACCAAACGAAATATCCAACATCAAAGCTGCTGATAAAATCGAAGCGAGTGGGTTTGCAACGCCTTTGCCTGTAATATCGTGAGCAGAACCGTGGATTGGCTCATAAACGCCCGTGCTATCTCCGATTGAAGCCGAAGCTAACATTCCCATCGAACCAGCAATTTGAGAGGCTTCGTCGGTAAGAATATCTCCGAAAAGATTACCTGTTACTACTACATCAAATTTACGTGGGTCTTTGATGAGGAGCATGGCTGCTGCGTCAACAAATTGGTGTTCGAGTTGTACTTCTGGGTAGTCTTTGGCTACTTCAAGCACTACTTCACGCCACAAACGGCTACTTTCGAGTACGTTTGCTTTATCAACCGACATCAATTTTTTGCCACGAGTCATGGCAGCATCGAATGCCTTGCGTGCGATACGCTCAACTTCGTATTTTGAATAAATCATTGTGTCGTAAGCTGTATTTCCTTCGTCGATACGCTCACGTTTTCCGAAATAAACATCACCTGTTAATTCACGGAAGAACAAAATATCTGCTCCTTTCAGAAGCTCTGGTTTGATACTTGATGCCTCTAATAATTCATCAAAAAGTTTGATTGGTCGAAGGTTTGCGTACAAGCCTAATTCTTTACGCATTTTCAATAAACCTTGTTCTGGACGAACTTTTGCAGAAGGGTCATTATCGTATTTTGGATGACCAACTGCACCGAATAAAACGGCATCAGAGGCTTTCATTTTTACGAGTGTTTCTTCTGGAAGCGGGTCGCCAGTTGCTTCGATGGCAGCGTGACCGATGAGTGCTTCGTCATAAGTAAATTCATGACCAAATTTTGCAGCGATTTTCTCTACAACTTTTTTACCTACGGCAGTTACTTCCTGCCCAATTCCGTCACCTGGGACGATTAGAATATGTTTTTTCATGTTTTTGTTTTACTTTTTTACCACGAAGAACACTAAGATTTTCACAAAGTACTCAAAGGATAACTCTTTTTATTCCATTTTTTAGAATAGATACATTAAAATTTATAAGGAATCCTAAATTGAATTTACCCAAACGCATGTATGTCAGTACTTGTGCCAAATGCACATCATTAAGGGCTTCAACGGATTTTAACTCTACAACAATTTTATTTTCAACTAATAGGTCAAGTCTATAACCACACTCAAGCTTGACTTCCTCGAAAATCAGAGGCATTGGTTTTTCTTTCTCAACAAATAGGCCTGATTTTTGAATTTTATAGTAAAGGCACTCTTTATAAGCACTTTCTAAAAGTCCAGGCCCTAAAGCCTTATGAACTTCTAAAGCACACCCAAGAATTTGATAGTCTAAACTTTGAGAACTTTGTGCCATACTTTGTATCTTTGTGGTTAAAAACAAAAATCATATCAAATTCAACATCTTCTGAGTAGCTTTGATTGCTGAAACAGTTTGGTCTGAATCTAAACCACGAGTTTTGAAGCTTTTTTCGTTGTATTCCCAACTAATGATGGTTTCACAAAGTGCATCGGTTTTTCCACCTGGCGGAATCCTTACGGCATAGTCTGTCAGCGTCGGAAGACTTAGTTTTTTCTTCACATAAATCTTCTTCAAAGCATTCATAAACGCATCGTATTGTCCATCGCCTTGAGCGTTTTCTTCAAAAATATCCTCGTCGATTTTTACCATTAAAGTGGCCGAAGGGCGAAGATTTTTCGAGTGAGTCATCACATAATTAAGTACATGCACACGCTCGGCAACTGCTTCACTATCAAGCACATCGGAGATAATATATGGCAAATCTTCTTTCGTAACGACTTCTTTGCGGTCGCCGAGTTCGATGATTCTTTGCGTAACTTTCTTGATTTCTTCGGGCGAAAGAGAAATACCAATTTCTTGGAGATTTTTCTCAATATTGGCCTTACCTGATGTTTTGCCGAGAGCATATTTTCGAGTACGTCCGAAACGCTCAGGCATCAAATCGTTGAAATAGAGATTGTTTTTATTATCGCCGTCGGCATGGATACCAGCCGTTTGCGTAAATACGTTTTCACCAATAACAGGTTTATTGACAGGGATTCCAAAACCCGAAAAAGTTTCTACAATCTTACTGACCGTATAAAGCGACTGCTCAACAACCGAAGTAGTTACATCGGGAATAAAATCGTTGATAACCGCAATAACACTTGATAATGGAGCATTTCCTGTGCGTTCGCCCATGCCATTTACGGTCAGATGCAAACCCTGCACGCCCGCACGAATGGCTTCCATGACGTTGGCTACGCTTAAATCATAGTCATTATGAGCGTGAAAATCAAAATGCTGATTGGGATAACGCTCAACGATAGCCTTGATAAAATCGTAGGTTTCGTAAGGCGTTAAAACCCCCAAAGTATCGGGCAAAAGTACTCGTTTGATTGGCTGAGTACTCAGAAAATCGAGGAATTGAAAAACGTATTCTTGTGAATTTCGCATTCCGTTGCTCCAATCTTCCAAATAAACATTGGCTTCAATACCTCTTGATTTTGCCAAAGAAATAACTTGGGCAATTTCGTCAAAGTGCTGTTCGGGAGTTTTTTTCAACTGGTGCGTCAGATGATTCATCGAGCCTTTGGTCAATAAATTCATTACTTTCGCACCTGCTTGTTGCATCCAATTGATTGAAGCTTCGCCATCAACAAAAGTCAAAACCTCCACTTTATCCAATAAACCGTGTTCTTTTGCCCAATTGGTGATTTTTTGTACTGCCAATAATTCGCCTTCCGAAACACGAGCCGAAGCCACTTCGATTCTATCGACCTTTACTTCGGTGAGTAGCATCTGGGCAATTGCCAGTTTTTCGGTAGCTGAAAAAGATACTCCGCTGGTTTGTTCACCATCACGGAGCGTTGTATCCATTATTTCAATGTGTCGCATCTTCAATTTTGAATGTGCGAATGATAGAATGATAGAATAATAAAATGGTTTAACCCATTCACTCATTCATTCATTTAATCATTCAAAATTAATAAAGACTCTTCTCAGCAAAGGCCGAAATCTCTGATTTTACAGACTGGAGATAATCAATATCATCGTAGCCGTTAATCATGTTGTTCTTTTTATAGCCGTTTATGCCGAAACTCTCCGACTCGCCCGTTGCTAAAATTGTAATAGTTTGGGCAGGAAGGTTTACTTCAAGTTCGGTATTTGGGTCTGCCTCGATAGCCGTGAAGATTTTATGCAAAAACTCTGGACTAACTTGTACTGGAAGAATACCGATGTTTAGGGCATTTCCTTTGAAGATATCAGCAAAGAAACTCGAAACTACACAACGGAAACCGTAGTCGTAGATTGCCCAAGCGGCGTGCTCACGGCTTGAACCACTACCGAAGTTACGGCCACCTACAAGGATTTTTCCAGAGTAGATTGGGTTATTTAATACGAAGTCTGCTTTCGGAGTATCGTCAGCGTTATAACGCCAGTCTCTGAATAAGTTTTTGTCGAAATCGACTCTGCTTGTTGCTTTCAAGAAGCGTGCAGGAATAATTTGGTCGGTATCCACATTTTCGATTGGCATCGGAACTGCGGTGCTTTTTAATATAGTGAACTTATCGTAAGCCATTTTTTTAGAATATTTTTTACCACGGAGGCACGGAGAACACGGAGTTTCACAGAGGCGAACTTAGTATTTTAAGTGTCTTTCGTGGTGAATTTTAAAATTGATTATAAAAACTCTCTTGGGTCAGTAACTTTTCCTGTAACCGCGGCTGCTGCTGCCACTAACGGAGAGGCCAAAAGTGTTCTTGCACCTGGCCCTTGACGGCCTTCAAAGTTTCGGTTTGATGTTGAAACTGCGTATTTTCCAGCAGGAATTTTATCATCATTCATCGCTAAACACGCCGAACAACCTGGTTGACGAAGAGCAAAACCAGCTTCAGTCAAAATATCCAAGATACCTTCTTCTTTGATTTGAGATTCTACAATGTGCGAACCTGGTACTAACCAAGCCGTTACGTTATCCGCTTTTTTACGTCCTTTCACGATTGAAGCAAATGCACGGAAATCTTCGATACGGCCGTTTGTGCAGCTTCCCAAGAAAACATAATCAATTGGTTTACCGATGATTTGGTCGTTTTCGGCAAAGCCCATGTAGTTCAATGATTTTGCATACGAAGCAGCACCATCCAATACATTGGCAGCTTGTGGGATATTTTTAGAAATACCTGTTCCAAGGCCCGGGTTTGTACCGTAAGTGATTTGTGGCTCAATTTCAGCCGCATCGAACGTATATTCTATATCGAAAACTGTTCCTTCGTCGGTTTTGAGAGTTTTCCAGTAAGCCAAAGCTTTTTCCCAAGCTTCGCCTTTTGGAGCTTGCTCACGGCCTTTCAAGTAAGCGAAAGTAGTTTCGTCAGGGGCAATCATGCCACCTCTCGCACCCATTTCGATTGACATATTACAAACCGTCATACGTCCTTCCATCGTCATATTTTCAAAAACTTCGCCTGCATATTCGCAGAAATAACCCGTTGCACCTGCTGCCGAAAGTTTTGAAATAATAAAGAGTGTTACGTCTTTTGGTAATACACCTTTACCCAATTTACCATTGATTGTCACACGCATTTTCTTTGGTTTTGGCTGCATGATACATTGCGAAGAAAGTACCATTTCTACCTCAGAAGTACCAATTCCGAAGGCAATTGCACCAAAAGCACCGTGCGTAGAAGTATGAGAGTCGCCACAAACGATAGTCATTCCTGGAAGTGTGATACCATTTTCTGGCCCTACTACGTGTACGATACCATTTTTTGCATGACCTAATCCCCAGTGCGAAATGCCGTATTTAGCCGAGTTGGTTTCCAATGCTTTCAACTGATTGGCCGAAAGTGGGTCTTGAACTGGTAAATGTTGGTTGATTGTTGGTGTATTATGGTCGGCTGTTGCAAATGTGCGATTTGGGAAAAGTACGCCTAAACCACGACTTTCGAGACCCAAAAAGGCAACTGGACTCGTTACTTCGTGAATGAAGTGGCGGTCGATGAATAAAACGTCGGGGCCGTCTTCGATGTTACGAACAACGTGGGCATCCCATACTTTGTCAAATAATGATTTTGGTGCTGACATATTGATTATTATAAATTTTCTATGTCGCAAAATTGAGTATAATAACCTAATAATGATTAACGAAATACGACCAAAAAATAACGTTTTTGGTTTAAGCGATTTTATTGGGCGTAAAACCGTATTTTTCTTTGAAAGCCTTGATAAAATGCGACACACTCTCATAACCGATTTCGAGACTTATCTCCGAAACGTTTTTCTTTGAGTTTTGTAGAAGAAAATAGGCATACTCCAAACGCTTATTTCTAATCCAAGCGGCGGGCGAAGTATGAAATTGAAGTTCAAAATCACGTTTGAAGGCAGAAAGGCTTCGCCCCGAAATTTGGGCTAATTCGGCAATTGAAAGGGGTTTTAGGTAGTAATTTTCAAGAAAATAGGCCAAATCTGCTTTCTGACCTTGATAGATATTAAAAAGTGTCTGACGAAATTGGTCGCTGCGGTCGAGTTCGATGAGATGCAGCATTAACTCATTAAATTTCAGTCTTAAAAACTGATTCATTAGCTTAGTGCGAGTGCTAAAAAATGGAATCAGCGAATCAACAAACTTATCGAAATTTTCGCTGCTTTCGAGGCTCAAGATTTGTTCGATGGCGTTTTCGGTCAAATCCTCAAAAAGTGTGAGGTTTTGAGCCACAAATTCCTTCAGTAAGTTTTCGGGAAAGAAAAAAACAAGGCTTCTGTAATTGACATCTATCGACTCATTCATTGAGTAGCAGCCACGCTGAAAAAAGAGAATCTGACCTTTCTGAACGTGAATATCTTGCGTAGGAGAAATAAACTTTTTTTCGCCTTCGAGTACATAAATAATGGCGTGTTCCTCAAAGAAAATCTCGTTTTTTGAAGGGTAAATATTATTTCGATAAGCCACAAAAGTCATGTCCTGGATCTGCAAAGACTCAAATTCTTTTGAACTTATCGAAGAAGGAACACGTAGCATATCTTTGACTTTTGAAAGGTTTATCTATAAAACTGACTTTTAATAGCCATAGATTTAGTATTCTAAAATCAATGTTTCGGCAGGAATATTTAATTTTTTATGCAGTGTACGAATCATTGAAAGGCTCAATTTTCGATGACCATTCATTATATCAGACTTACGACTACGATTTCCAAGTATTTTACTGAGTTCGCTTTCTTTTAGGCCCATTTGTTCTAAACGAAACTTAATAGCTTCTAATGGATGCGGTGGAGCAATGGGATAATGTATTTTTTCATATTCCTTTACCAACAGTGAGGTAATTTCAAGTTCTGCCTCCTCCTCCGAATTAGCTTGTATATCCATTTGCATCAATTCGTATATACGCTCCAATGCGGCATCATATTCGGTTTCTGTTTTAATTAATTTTTGCATAACTAATCTTTTTTGCGTCAATTTTATCATATTCTGCATGTGTACCAACCCAAACAACAAAGAGTATCTGTAAACGATATTCGATATCAACAATCAAACGATATTTACTACCATGTATATTAAAAATTACTCTTTTCTCGTTTAAAATAGAAGCGTTTACATATTGTTGTTTCAATTCTTGGGGTGTTTTCCAAGTTGCTTTTTCGGTCTCATCATACCAGCTTCTTAGAGCTTGTTCGGCTTGATGCTCACTATCCCAGAATATTTTCAATGTTTTTACCGAAATAATTCTCACTTTACAAATATATTAAAATGTACCCAAAATGGTTACAAATTTGTCAAAATAATTTATTGGCATAGATTTAAACTATGCCAATAATCTAAATCAATCAATAAACCTTCTCATAATATTCCGCCGCCATGCGGTCAGAGTCGAAGAACGCATTTACATCATTCATGCTTTGTAAAACCATTTTTTGCCATTCGTCGGGGCGGTCATAGTATGTTGGTAGTATTTTATTTTCGAGCATATCAAGCATATTATGAATATCAACTCGGTCTCGTTCCCAATCAGGTGAATGAGGTGCAACTGGCACAACGAATGAGTTTTGTTCGGTTGCAAATTCACAAACCCAACCATCAAAAGTCGAGAAATTGAGCGAAGCATTCATGGCTGCGGTCATTCCACTCGTTCCTGATGCTTCACGGGTAACAATTGGCGTATTGAGCCACACATCAGAGCCATCTTTGATAAGTTTCGATAAATTCAATTCATGCCCAGTCAGCACCGCCATATTTGGGTAAAGATGACTCAAATAATACAACTGATTGAAATTATTGATTGCTCCACCATCAAACGGATAAGGTTTTCCTGCCCAAATAAACTGAATCGGATATTTGGTGTTTTTCATTAATTTATCGAAGCGTTCACGGTCACGAGTGAGCAAATCGGGGCGTTTGTAAGCAGCAAATCTTCTTGCCCAAATGATTGTCAGCACTTCTGGTTTAAAGAGTTTGCCTGCTTGGTCGGCTACGGTTTTGAATAATACTTCTTTCAGCTCCTTTTTGCGAGAAGAGATAGTTTCTACATCGCCTTTCTTGCGAGCTTCTTCCAAAATATCGTCAGCCCAGTAAAGATTATTTTGGGCGTTGGTTACGTGCGTAATTTCACAAATTCCTTCATAATCGCCCCACATTTTGCGAGAAACATCGCCATGAAGCTTCGAAACGGCATTGGCTTTTCTGCTCAAACGCAGAGCAACTAACGAGTGATTGAAAACATTATCAGTAATTCCAGAAATCTTTCGAACTTCATTCATCGGTACACCAGCAAAGAAATTCATGTTTTCGAGCATATTGATGTCGTGCTTTTCGTTGCCAGCTTCTTCGGGTGTGTGAGTTGTGAAAACTAAACGTTTTTTTACATCGGCAACTTTTCCAAACTTCTTGTACAGATGAAAAGCTCCTGAAAGTGCATGAGCTTCGTTGAAATGATAAACGTCGGGTTCGTAATTGATTTTATCAAGAAACGTAGTTCCGCCAATACCCAAAAGCATACATTGAGCTACTTTTATCGAAGCATCAGCATCGTAAAGGTGGTAGGATAATGACCTGCCCCAAGTATCATTTCCATCGGTGTCGGTGGTCAGAAAAAACATCGGAACGGTGCCAAAAGTTGTCGGAGGCAAGAAATAGGCCGCTACCCAAACCGCTCGATTTTGGATATTCATTTGGAAACGAACGCCCGTATCTTGCAAAAAACTATACATTTTCTCACGAAACTGCACGGCCATGCTGTTGTCGGTATTACGAACTTGGTCGTAGTAGCCGTATTTCCACAAAATACCAATTCCAACTAGGTTTTGCTTCAACTGATACGCACTACGCATGTGCGAGCCAGCCAAAAAACCGAGTCCACCCGAATAGGTTTTCAGTGCTTGGTCGATGGCAAACTCCATCGAAAAATAAACGGCAGATTTCTTAAACTTTGGGGCAAAGGCATACGGATGAGCAAATTGCTCAGGAAGATTTTTCATTTTATCATAGGTTATTTTCTATGACAAATGTAGAGAATTTTCTGAATTTACGAATTAAGAATTAAATTTTTGGCAAATAAATTATAAAAGTTGCCCCCACGTTTACTTCACCTTTTGCGGCAATAAATCCACTCAGTCGGGTGACAATTTTTTTGCAAATAGCCAAGCCAATACCTGTGCCTGAGTAGGTTTTATTGGTGTGTAATCTTTGAAATAAATCGAAAATTTTATTGGCATATATTTGGTCAAAACCTATTCCATTATCGCTAATTTTGATACAATGATAAGTAAGATAAGGAATAGCATTTTCTTCATTGATAAATCTGCCATTTACTTCTTCTGCATGAATTTTGATTAAAATAGGCTGATTTTGCTTTGCATAAATAATCGAATTTTCAATGATATTTGTAAATAACTGATTTAGTAAAAATTCAAGGCCTTTGACAACAGGTAGGGGCGATATCTCAAAATTAACTGCTGTGTGAGGCGATGTTTCTTGGATCTGGTGTTTTACGCTTTCAAGTATTTGGTTTAAATCGCAGTACTCCGAAGCAATAGTCATTTCATTGGCAGCAGCATATTTCTGCAAATCATTTAGAAGATTTTGCATTCGATGCACTGACGTGAGTACCTTTGTTAGGTATTGCGTAGATTGTTCAGTAATCGATTTATCTTCAATGACAAGGCTGGTGAAAAGTTGTATCTTCCGAAGTGGCTCTTTGAGGTCATGGTTGGCAATAAAATTAAAACTTGCTAACTCTTCATTCATTTGCTGAAGTGTTTGATTTTTTAGTTCTAACTCTTCGGTACGGACCTTGACTTTTTCTTCCAAAGAAGCATTCAATAAATTCAGTGCTTTTTCAGATTCTTTTACCACCGAAACATCAGTATTTGTGCCAAACCACTGAATAACTTGGTTATCTTTATTTCTGATAGCAGTAGCACGCGACAAGAACCAGCGATATTCGCCATCTTTTCCTCTTAATAAGAAAGTATCTTCCCAATCTGTACCTTTTTGGATCGCATTACTAAATTTTTCTACTACTCCAGCTACTAAATCTGGGTGATGTACTTTCTGCCAACCCCATCCTTGCATTTCTTCGAATGTCGTGCCAGTGTACTCATACCAACGATCGTTGTACCAATAAATATAGCCCTCGGCATCAGTCATCCATGCCAATTGTGGAATAGAGTTTGCTAAAGTCTTAAAGCGTAGTTCGTTTTGCTTAGTTTCTTCTTGTATATTTTTTTGTTCGGTAATATCCTGTGCCGCTAAAATGCTGTATTTGGGTTTGGGTGGCACAAAAGAATGGTCGAAAAAGATATTCATTCTCACCTTCAACCATCTAGTTTGATTGTCGGGTAAGATAATTCGATGCTCAACCTCCATGAAGTCATTCGAATGATTACTTAATAATCCTTCAATTTTCTTTTTCATTTCCACCTTACAAAGAGGATGAATTGTTTGGTGAAAGGTTTCTCTGCTTATTTGACGTTGACTTGTAGACAACCCGTACATGTGAGCGGCCTCAGTAGATAAAGTAACGGTATTGGTGGCATAATTGATTTCTGCAATGCCTACATTTGCAACTTTTAGTCCGGTATATAGTAACTGACTTCCTTTTTCGAGTTTTTCTAAAGTTTCTTTTTGTAAAGTAACATCTCTAGAAGTGGCAATGATTTGTGATACATCGTGACTTTTGTGACGAATAGGCGAAACCATCACATCCCACCATTTGGGAGTGCCTTTGGCTGTTGCACAAAAAGCCGTGAAGTTTGCCGATTCTCCTTTTTTAGCTTTTTCAACTGCCGACCTAACAAGGTCACGGTTTTCTTCACCCCATAAATCCCACCAGTACCTATATTTAAATTCACCAAAATCATCGATTTCCATCTGGCACAACCCATTGAAGTTCATAAAATGAATTCTGCCTTCCACATCAATTACTTTTAAGCAATCGGGGCTACTTTCTAGCACTGTTCTATTAAAGTCATTGTCGAGGTTACTATTATTCGAAAAACTTTGCTCGTTTTTTACTGTGATGATAGAAACCCGATAGTTGTCTAATGAAAAAGCTTCTATGGCACAGTATATCTCTTTGTTGTGCTTATCGTAAAGAATATTATTCGAAAATTGCTTATCTGAAGAGGATGACTTTTCACTTATTAGCGTAGTATCGGTCTTGGTGCCAAAAAGTAATGAGCAGCTATTGCCTACTAGTTCGTTTGCTGAATAATTGACAATTTCGCAAAAAGCATTATTTACGAATACAATTATTTCATCCGCCGTACTTGCATTGTTTTCTTGTACTAAAACAGCTTCATTGATTGAATTCAGTAGTTGCTCATAAATTTTTAAGTTAGACATATACTTTTGGTGTTTTTAGCTTCAAATAGGCAGCAAAATCTTATTAGTAAGGTATCTGTGGTATAGAGTTTAACTTAAGGATATAAAATACTATGGTTTTAGGCAAACCAATTTTTGGATTTATATATCAAACAATTGAAAAGAACAAATTGTTATACCACAATTTTAGAAATTACCACCGTACCTGCCCATCACCAAGAATTACCCATTTTTCGGTAACGAGTTTTTCGAGAGCAAAAGGCCCACGGGCATGGAGTTTTTGGGTCGAAATACCGATTTCTGCACCGAGCCCAAATTGTCCGCCATCGGTAAAGCGAGTGGAAGCATTATGATAAACCGCTGCTGCATCGACTTCGGCCAAAAACCTTTCGGCAAAAGCCAGATTATTAGTCAATATAGCCTCTGAGTGTCGAGAAGAAAAGGCTTGGATATGAGCCAATGCTTCATCAATACCACTCACAGTTTTGATTGTAATTTTATAATCGAGCCATTCACGACCAAAATCTTCGGGTTGAGCATGATAAAGGTTTTCGTAGCCAATTTTTTCAAAAACAGCATATGATTTTTCATCGGCATAAACGCCAACATTCCATTTCTTGAAATCTTCTACCAACATTGGTAAAAATTCATCAATAATGGCTTCATCAACGATAGCACAGTCGAGCGAGTTACAGACCGATGGACGAGAAACGCGGGCATTAACAATAATTTCTTTCGCTTTTGTTAATTCTGCACTTTCTTCAATATACGTATGCACCACACCCGCACCAGTTTCGATGGTTGGGATAAGCGAATTCTGACGAACATACTGAATGAGTGAATCAGACCCACGTGGAATGATAATATCTACGAATCGAGTAGCTTTTAGTAGTTCTTCGGTAAATTTTCGGTCGGTTGGTAAAAGCAAAACAGCATCGGCTGCAACACCAAATTTTGCTAAAGCTTGATGAATCAATCCAACCAAGCAAGTATTAGAGAAAATTGCTTCCTTTCCACCTTTCAGCACGCAGGCATTACCTGAGCGGATGCATAACGAAGCGACATCAATCGTTACGTTGGGGCGAGATTCGTAAATTACGCCAACAACACCCATCGGAACGGCTATCTTCTTGATATTTAGGCCATTTTCGAGGTTTCTTTCGATCAATACTTCCCCCGTTGGATCAGGCAAAAGAGCAACTTCCCGCAACGAATCGGCCAAACCTTGAATCCTGCTTTCGGTCAATAATAAACGGTCGTATTTGGGGTCAGCTTTGTCCATCAAGTCTAAATCTTTCTGATTTTCTGACATTATCAGTGCTTTTGATTGCTCAACAATAGCGGCTAATTCATTTAATAAATCGCTGCGTTGGGCATCGGTCAAACGGCGAACTGACGCCGAAGCTTGTTGGGTTTGCTGTAAAAGAGGAAGTATTGAATTCATAATTTTTTTGGAAGTCCATTGTTCACGGACAACAGTCGATAGTCGTCTGTTGACTGTTGTCTATTGACCGTTGGCTCGAATAACTTTAATTAATCCCGAGCAAAACATTGCCTTGATTCTATTTTTTCGTAAAATTACATTTTTAACAAAACATTCATACCATAAAGTAACTGATTAAAACCAAACAACGACAATTTTTACCAAAAGCCTCCTTATCAATAGTTTAATCCTAGCTATTGAGCATGGACTAATTAACTCAACCTTATTAATATGTTTAGCGAAAAAGACCTTGACCTGATCGAAGCCCGTGGGGCAAAAGTGGAAACGATTCTTGAGCAAATCGAGAATTTTAAAGTAGGGTTTCCATACCTAAGTGTTGTCCGAGCAGCCACTATCGACGATGGAATGATTCAACTTGGCGACGAAAAAGCCAAAGAGTTGGCAAAGGATTTCGACGACCAAATTTTCGGCAAAAAACTACTGAAATTTGTGCCTGCTTCGGGTGCGGCTTCACGAATGTTTAAGTCGCTTTTTGCGGCTTTGGAAGAAAATAAATTCGACAAATCGGTTAATGAGGTTTTAGAACACCTACAAGATTTTGCATTCTATAAAAGTTTGATAAAATCAGTCGGTAGCGACTCAGCCGACCATAAAACTATTCTCAAACACCTCCTCACAGCCGAAGGACTCGATTACGGCAGCTTGCCAAAGGGGCTATTGGAGTTCCATAAATACGGTGATTCAACTCGCACACCAGCCGAAGAGCACTTGGTTGAAGGGGCAAAGTATGCAAATTCGGGCGGAAAAGTAAATCTTCATTTTACGGTTTCTCCTGAGCATAGAAGCAAGTTTACAGCCTTAATTGATGCTGTTTTGCCCAATTACGAAGCAAAATATGGTGTAAAATATGATATTAGTTTCTCAGAGCAAAAGCCATCAACCGATACAATTGCGGTATATCTTGATAATACGCCTTTCCGTACAGCCAACGGAGATTTACTTTTCCGACCAGCAGGACACGGGGCTTTGCTCGAAAATCTCAATGATATAGACGCTGACTTGGTATTTATCAAAAATATCGACAACGTTGTGCCCGATGGCCTAAAAGAGCAAACAATCATCTACAAAAAGGCTTTAGCGAGTTTGGTGCTGAGCTACCAACAAGCGGTTTTTGCTTATCTGAAAATGATGGACGGTACCGATTTGAAGGAAGAGGACGTTGAAGAAATTGAAGATTTTATCGAATTTGACCTTTGTGTAGAATTTCCTGAAGGTTACGATGATTTGTCTTTCGAAGAGCGTAAAACTTATTGCCGTACGAAACTCAATCGTCCGTTGCGTATTTGTGGAATGGTGAAAAACGTTGGCGAGCCAGGCGGTGGACCTTTCTGGGCTGAAAATGCCGATGGTTCGACCTCGCTTCAAGTAGTAGAATCGGCTCAAATTGATTTGAAAGACCCCGAACAAAAAGAGATTTTTGATGGTGCAACGCACTTCAACCCTGTTGATTTGATTTGTACACTGAAAGATTATCAAGGAAATAAATTCAACCTTTTAGACTTCCGTGACCCCAAAACTGGCTTCAATACGCAAAAGTCTTTAAGTGGAAGAGATCTTAAAGCTCAAGAATTACCTGGCTTATGGAATGGTGCAATGGCCGATTGGAACACGCTCTTCGTAGAAGTGCCATTAATTACATTCAACCCCGTAAAAACGGTGAACGATTTATTAAGACCTGAACACCAGTAAAACCCCTCCCCAGCCCTCCCCGATAGGGAGGGAGTTTTCCTTTTCCCCTCTCCAATCGGAGAGGGGGTAGGGGGTGAGGTTAAATCTCTCCGATATGTCTTCATTAAAAATAGATACGCCTACGGCAGTTAGGCAGGGCGAAGAATTGGATTTGATAAAGTTGAATGACTTTATCAAATCTCAATTGCCTGATTTTGAGGAAATTACCGAAGTTTCGCAGTTCCCTGGTGGATACTCGAATCTGACGTATTTCTTAAAAACTGCTAATCGAGAATATGTTTTACGTCGCCCGCCTGTGGGTGCGAAAGACATCAAAGGTGGGCATGATATGGCTCGTGAGTATAAAATTCTGACGGCTATCAAGTCGATTGGGTATGAAAAAATACCTAATCCGATTATTTTTACTGATGATGAAGCAGTAATGGGTTGTCCGTTTTATATCATGGAGCGAGTGCAAGGCATTATTTTACGAGCAAAAGATGCCCCGAAACTCATGCAAACCGTTGCTCCTGCCGAAATGCGAAAGCTCTCAGAAGCACTGTGCGATAATCTGGCAGCTTTACACGCCATTGATATTGAATCGACTGGCTTGATAAATATCGGAAAACCCGAAGGCTATATTCAGCGACAAGTTGAAGGCTGGCACAAACGTTATTTAGCCTCACAAACCGATGAGATTGCAGCGATGGATACTTTGGCCGCTTGGCTCAAAGAGAATCTTCCTGCCGAAAGCAAACCTACGCTCATTCATAATGACTATAAGTATGATAATGTGGTGCTGAACGCCAATAATTTATCAGAAATCATTGCGGTTTTAGATTGGGAAATGACTACCGTCGGCGACCCACTCATGGATGTAGGCACAAGCCTTTCGTATTGGGCAGAAGCTGGTGATGGAGCTTTTGAAAAAACATTCAATCTTTCGTGGGTGGAAGGAAATTTAACTCGCCAAGAGTTTGCCGAGCGATACGCCGAAAAAAGCGGTCGAGATGTATCAAATATTCTGTATTTCTATGTTTTTGGCTTATTCAAAAACTCAGTAGTTATTCAGCAAATTTACAGCCGATACAAAAAAGGACTAACCACCGACCCACGCTTTGCGGATTTGATTTTTGGCGTGAAAGCCCTTTCTAAAAAAGGCATCAAGTCGATTGAGAGTGGGAAGATGATGTAAAAAAACAAAGAATTTTGAATAACAACTTAACAATTTAACCTATTTATTTAAACTGATCTACTATGAAAAAAAGCCTATTTATTGTGTTAGGAGCTTTTGTATTAGCATGCCAACAAGAAAATGTACAACTAACCGATAATGTTAGTGTTTCAAATTCACCTCAACCTACAGACAATATTCGCAATACACGTACGAATGTAAACGCGACGGGGGATTGTGCTTACACCTTTAATGAAGCTAACCTAACTAATAGCGGTTGGACTAAAATCTTAGATGAACAGTTTGCTAACCTTGATAACTGGAATATTTGGTATGGTGGAGCATACAATAATGAACTACAATTATACTCGCCTAACAACTTTGTTTTGTCGAACGGAAACTTACAAATTGTAGCTAAAAAGGAAACTGTAAATGGCCCCACTCTTCCAGGTAGCACCACAACTAAAAGATTTAGTTATACTTCTGGAAGATTAGAAAGCAAGGTTTTATATTCTGCAAATACCACAAATCCTAAAATAAGGATGATTGCCCGAATAAAATTACCGGTTGGTTATGGTATGTGGCCAGCATTTTGGTCATATGGCGATCCTTGGCCAACACAAGGTGAAATCGATATTTTAGAAGCTAAAGGACAAGAACCAAATATGTACTATACTAATTATTTCTATGGAAATACCGCGGGTACTAATTTAGTTTCTGGAGCTACTTCTATCATCAACTCATCTGTTAGCCTTCAATCGTGTTTTCATGTTTATGAATTAGTTTGGGAAGCAACAAAATTATCATATTATTTCGATGGGAATTTGGTTGATACTAAGTCGGCTACTAGTCCGGGGGGGAGTTATATAAGTAGCTTATTTGGGAAAAGTGAGAAAATTGTTCTAAACTTAGCTGTTGGTGGCGATTTTTTCGGGAGATTAGTTACAAAAAAGATTGTTCCGGGTTCAATGGAAGTGGACTGGGTACAGGTTTATCGCTCAAACTAATAATAAATAGTGGCTTATTGATAATTTTATATTCTGTTAAAACGCCAAAACCCTCTCTTTGGAGAAAGTTTTGGCGTTTTTCAATATACTAAAAGTTGCCACATAATGAGGCAAATAAATATTTGTATACACCTCCGATTATTATCCGCGTGGTTTTGGCAAAGTAGGTAGAGTCGCATTACTTTGTGGAGGAAGTGTTGGAAGCGTTGGTATATGAGGTAGTTTCGGTAAGGTTGGCAATGTGGCCTTACTTTTTGCCGGTAATGTCGGCAACGATGGTAGTGATACTCCACCAACAACAAATAATTGCTCAGTACTTGTAATTTCAGTAAAGTTTGATAAACTTTTCATTTTTTAAATAATTTAATTGTTTAGAAATAGATTCACACTTTTGATATATAAGAATCAAAATTTATAAAAAGTAACCAACTGTTGCCTTTCAATAATATTTTATACAACTGTTCAATACTTTTACATTAGGTGTTTTACCCAAATTTGTATTTCGAAGTTATGTTCAATAGAAATCTGACTTGGTTAATTTACTTGACCGCTTAGATAAACGCGATAGAATAAAAAAGCGAGGCTTAGAAATCATTTCCAAGCCTCGCTTTTTTATTGTTAAATTCTCTATTTATACTGCTCAATAATTCTAAAAAGTGCCTTTTGTGTATCCAAATTCGGGAAGAAATCATAGATTTGGGCGTGGGCATCATAGTTTAGAATCAAGCCCGTTTCGAGGTATTTGTAGGCTTCGTTATAGCTTCCATCAAAAATCAAATAGGCTGCTGCACGATAAAATAAATCGGCATCGTCGGGCATTTCGCTGATTCCGTCATACACAATCTCGAAGGCTTTGCCATATTGGCTTTGCTCAAAGAAAAGCAACGACCAATTCAACCAAATATCTGGGTTGTTCGGGTCGAGTGCCACCGCTTGGGTGTATGCCTCATTGCTCGATAAAAAATTACCTAATTTAGATTCCGTATCGCCCAAAAGCAGCCAATAATCAGCGTTAGCTTCGTTGAGTTTGATGGCCTTTTGCGTGAAATGAACACTTTCAAACCAACGTTCTTGCTCATAAAGAGCCGAACCCATGCCAAACCAAGCATCGTCCCACATTTCGTCTAGAATGGTCGCTTCGCGGTAATTTTTGTAGGCTTCGTCGTATTGTTCGAGTTTTTCGCAGGCGGCCCCCAAATGCGTATAAACCTCGGCCGTTGGAGCTTCGTGTTTCAGTACATTGGCGTAGCATTCTTTAGCATCAAGAAAATTACTAAGGTTCATGTAAGCATGAGCCAAATTGAACCACCCCGAAGCAAATGTTTCTTTGACCGTAACGGCATAATCATATGCAAAAGCTGCATCTTTATGCTTGCCAAGGCGGCTGTGAGTCATACCTAACGCAAACCACGCAAAATGCGAGTAAGGGTCATTATCAACTAATTCTTGAAAATAACTGAGGTTTTCTTCTAATTTATCGGCTTGCTCTAAACAAAAAACCAGTTCATAAAAAGCAATTTCTTCTTGAAATTTATGTCGGATAGCTTTTTTATAGAAATGAGCCGCTTCATCAAATTTCTGCCAGTTTTGATAAGTTTGAGCCAGCTGAAAATATACTGTTTCTTTTTCGTCAGATAATAATAATGCCTCACGCAGATGCTCTACGGCTTCTTCGTAATTGCCCATGAGATTACAAATTACGCCTCTCATGTAGGTGATTTCGTTATCGGCTGGATTATAAGTGGCAGCAGTATCCAAGACCTCCATTGCTTCGTCAAACTGCTCGTAGTTAGCATGTAGCTGTACTTTATCAAGCAGTAGTTCGAGTGAATAGGGGTATTGTTGAAGGCCAATTCGGCAGGCTTTCATTGCCATATCCCACTTGCTTTTGAGCAAGTAGTATTCGGATAATTGTTCGTATGTTTCTTCATCGAAGAAAACCGTTTCTTTACTTTTGAGCATTTCCTCAAAGCGTTCGGCCGATGCTTTCACATCAGCGTCATCGAAACCATCGAATCTGTCACTAAATTCGTGTTGCATGTAGAATTCCACTCAAAGGTTAAACAACCCAACCAAGGGCTGCAATCGTGCTAAAATTGATCTTTAGGAATAAAGGGTCTCGTAACGGTTTTACTTTAATATTATTTACTTAATAATCAGTCAAATATTTTGATCTATTTTCTGCCTAAAACCAATAGTTTATATTAGCATAAATGTTTGATTATCAAGGTTATATGTAAATCAAAATTTAGATTAATTATTACCACTTAATTACAAGAACATTTGCCTCAGCAAAACTATGAATAAATGTAAAAATTATTTATTAAATGTCAATAGTTTTTCAAAAATAAAAGTTCCTCCGTTAGTGATTTGTTATTGGTTGATTGGAAAACTTGTTATAGGGTATTAAAAACAATGAACAAATAACCAGTTTCCCATTAACCAATTCCCTAGTAACAAATCTACCAGTAGCTATTTTAACAAAAAACGTCCGACTCGGTTAATTGTTTCGTCCAAGTCTGTAAATTGAAAATTAATTGCTTTCTGAATCTTTTGATTTTTATATGCAAATTTCGTGCGAGAATTGTGGGCGGTTTCTTTTGTAATCAATGGAGCTTTTTTTGTGAAGAATGCTCGCAGAGCTTCGAGTCGCCACAGGATTTCCATGGCGAAAGGTGATAAAGTCTTAAAAGGGGCTTTTTTGCCAAAAACGGCCGCTATTTTCTCAAAAAATACTTTATACGTGGTTGTTCCTCCATTCAGAATAAAGCGTTCACCTTTGATTTCGGAGGTAGTAAGTTTGAAAATAGCCGTTACGAGGTCGTTTACATCAACATAATTGATATTGCCATTGGTATAATATTTGTGCTGGTCATAAACGTACTTAAAGAGCTGCGTACTACTTTTGTGCCAATCTCCTTCACCCAAAATAATTGATGGGTTCACCACTACCACATTGAGCCCTTCGGCTTCGCCACGCCACACTTCAAGCTCAGCTTCATACTTCGATTTTGCATAATTTGAGTTGAGCGGAGAATCTTCCCATTTTTGGTTTTCGTCAATGATTCCACCATGTATATTTTCTGATGCCGACGTTGGGCGGCCCAATGCTGCAATCGAACTTACATGACAGAGTTTTTTGATGTTTTTCTCCAGACAAATATTCACTAAATTGGCCGTTCCTTCAACGTTTACCTTAAACATTTGGTTGCGGTCTTTGGGGGCAAACGACACCAATGCGGCTGTATGAACTACAAAATCTTGATTCTCGAGGGCATTTTCAAGTGAATGTATATCCAGAATATCACCTTCGATGATTTTAATTTTAGATATAATATCTTTCAATAAAGACAAATCGCTACCAGCACGGCACAATGCCGAAACTTCATAGCCCGCGTCTGTAAATCTGCGAGCAGTAGCACTACCAACTAAGCCATTTGCACCTGTAATAAGAACTCGATTCATGCTTTCAATGAGTGAATGATGCGGTAAATTAACAAAATAGAACGCAGATATTTATGATTGTTCGGATTGATTATGATTCGCTTTCGTCAAATCATATATCTATCATAAGAACCATAAAAATCTGCGTTCAGTTTTCGTTTCGTGTAAAAGAAAAACTATTATCTCGAATAGTTCGGAGCTTCTCTTGTAATCTGAATATCGTGTGGGTGACTTTCTTTGATACCCGCCGCTGTGATTTTTACAAATTTAGCTTTTTGTAAAGTGGCGATATCGCCAGCACCACAATAACCCATACCTGCTTTCAAGCCACCTACCATTTGATAGATGATTTCGGCGGCACGACCTTTGAATGGCACACGACCCACGATTCCTTCGGGAACGAGTTTCTTAATATCATCTTCGGCATCTTGGAAATAACGGTCTTTCGAACCATCTTCCATTGCCTCTACCGAACCCATGCCACGGTATGTTTTAAATTTACGTCCTTCATAAATCACCATTTCGCCTGGAGCTTCTTCTGTTCCTGCCAAAAGCGAACCAATCATAACCGTACTTGCACCACCTGCGATTGCTTTCACAATATCGCCAGAGAAACGAATTCCACCATCGGCAATTACTGGAACACCGTATTTTGCGGCAGCTTTGGCCGAATCAGCAACGGCCGAAAGTTGTGGCATTCCGATACCTGCAATGATACGGGTCGTACAGATACTTCCTGGGCCTACACCAACTTTGATGGCATCGGCACCTGCTTTGGCAAGAGCTTCGGCAGCTTCTTCGGTAGCAATATTTCCTACGATTACATCAATCTTTGGGAAGGCCGTTTTGATACGTTTGAGGGTATCAATTACGCCTTTTGAGTGTCCGTGAGCGGTGTCAATACTTACTACGTCAACACCTGCTTTGATGAGAGCTTCAACACGAGCTTCGATGTCGGGCGTTACACCAACGGCAGCTCCTGCAATCAGGCGACCCAAGCTATCTTTTGCAGCATTTGGGCGGTCTTTTTTCTTTAAAATATCACGGTAAGTAATCAAACCGATGATTCGGTAATCTTTATCAACAATCGGAAGTTTCTCGATTTTATAATTACGTAAGATGTCTTCAGCTTCAGCCAATCCTGCTCCTTCATGCCCAACGATTAGGTTTTCTTTGGTCATGATATCGGTGATTGATTTTGAAGCATCTTGCTGAAAACGTAAATCACGGTTAGTAATGATTCCTTTGAGCTTTTGGTTTTCGTCAACGATTGGAATACCACCGATGCGGAACTCTTTCATGATGCGAAGAGCATCGCCAACAGTTGCTGTTTCGTGCAACGTAATTGGGTCGATAATCATGCCACTCTCCGAACGCTTCACCTTGCGAACTTGCTCGGCTTGCTGCTGAATGGTCATGTTTTTGTGAATAAAACCAATTCCTCCTTCTTGTGCCATTGCCACAGCCATTTCGTATTCGGTAACGGTATCCATTGCCGCCGAAATAAGTGGAATGTTTAATTGAATATTTTTGGTTAAAAATGTTTTAGTTTGCGTATCTCGTGGAAGTACCTCTGAGTAGGCTGGGACGAGCAGAACGTCGTCGTAGGTGAGTGCTTCATAAAGCAACTTTGAAGAATCTAACATAGCAAATAATTTCGTTTTCTTATTTGCCAAGCAAAGTTACGGTAAATATTTGAAAACGACAATTTTATGCGAAAAATTTAATTTTTGGGTAATGCTGGAGAGAGTCCACGGTCGATAGTCGGCAGTCCACAGAATGTAATTTTTAATGCTAAGTTGTAACCAATAAAATTCATTGTAAAATTAGAACGCTGATGACGCTGATTTTTACAGATTTACAATAAAGTTTTGTTTTATCAGTGAAAATCAGCTTAATCTGCGTCATCAGCGTTCCATTTTTTGAAGGTTTTAACTTAAATAATTTCTAACTAAAAAACTACTCAATCCGCCACTCGCCGTTTTTATAGAAATCTAAGATTTTTTTCTGTAATAGGAATTCATATTTGGCTTGTACGAGGTTAGATTTCGCTCGGTCGAAATTGGTTTTGGCGAGCATATATTCTAAATAATTGACCGTTCCTGCATTGATTCTGCTCTCTACGGCTTTAATATTTTGGTCTAAAATATTTACTTGATTGCTCGCAACTTTGTAGCGGTCAGCAGCAGCTGTAAGTAATTGATAACCCTGCTCAATGGCTTGACGGAGTTGGAGTTTGGCCACATTCAACTGATTTTGACTGAGTTGTTGTTGAATTTTTACGGCCGATACTCTCGGAGCGTTTTGTAAACGACCCAAAATCGGAATGCTGATATCTAAACTCAACGAACCACTGCGAGTACCGTTGATTTGTGTAAAATAGTTTTCTGATTTATTCGATGAAGAATAAAACGTACCGTAATTCCCTGATAGACTTACCTGTGGCAAATTAAAAGCCTGCGTAGCTTTAATCTGGCTATCAAAACTTTTTAGGCGAAGTTCGCCTGCTTTTATTTCGGGGAAATTATTGGCGGCTTGCTCATATATGCCATCAATCGTCTGATTATCAATCGTGTATTGAAGTGCGTCATCTTTCAAAGCCTCAAAACTTGTTGAATTATTGCTTGATTGGTTCATTAGCTGAAACAATGCAAGGCGGGCAGCTTTGTTGTTGTTGTGGGCAGTAACGAGCGAAAACTCATCATTGACCAACTGTGATTGAACTTGGAAAAGCTCTGTCTGTCCAACTACACCTGCTGCCACTTGTTTGTTTACTCTTTCAACTTGCGATTTGGCGGTTTCGACTTGTTGTTTGCTTACTTCCAGCAATTCTTGCGAAGCCAAAACTTGCAAATACGCTTGAATGATTCCGATAATGGTGCGGTTTTTTACGGCTTCGATATTTTTAGCCCCAGCATCACGCAGAAACTCGTTTTGACGAATTTGGTTTTTTATCTGAAAACCATTAAAAACGGGCATTGATGCCTGTAAACCAAAGTAATTGGTGGTGTAAACTTGCTCAATGTATGCGTTTGTGAAACGGTCGATACTTCGGCCTACTCGCACATCTTGGCCAGTACCAAAACCAATGCGTGGGTAAATCTGAGATTTTGCTCTTGCCAATTCGATACTGGCACTTTCGCCCATTATCTGACTTTCTCGGTAAGTCAAATTGTTTTTGATAGCAATATCAACGCATTCTTTTAGAGAAAGTCCTTGCCCGAAAACAAAGCCCCCTAAGCGAAACGTCGCACCGTCCCACTGGAGGAATAAAATGATGATTGTGAGTGAGATTTTTAGTAATATATTTTTCATGATTTTATAGAATTAATGTTATGCGACAACTCGGTTAAAAACTCCCCTTTAGGGGGTGGGGGTTAACCAACCATCTTTCAATCTTATAATTCTATTACCATACTCGGCGTTGGTTTCTGAGTGAGTTACTTGCACGATTGTCACGCCATCTTTTTGGTTGAGTTCCTTGAAAAGCTCCATGATTTGCTGGGCGTGTTCGGAGTGAAGATTACCCGTTGGCTCATCGGCAAAGATAATTTTTGGCTCGGCTACAATGGCTCGGGCAATGCCCACAAGTTGTTGTTGCCCACCCGAAAGTTGCGAGGGAAAAAGGTCTTTTTTGGCTACAATATTGAAGCGGTCGAGTACATCGGCCACACGACTTTTTCGTTCGGCCGATGATTGTCCTTTATAAAGAAGTGGGGTCTCGATGTTTTCGTAAACCGTGAGTTCGTCA
Organism: Emticicia sp.; assembly: GCF_049241225.1. NCBI lineage: Bacteria > Pseudomonadati > Bacteroidota > Cytophagia > Cytophagales > Leadbetterellaceae > Emticicia > Emticicia sp. The sequence continues at coordinate 8,621 of NZ_JBMLRC010000380.1, read as the reverse complement.
ATCAAATGATAAGCCTGAAAAACAAAACCAATGCTTGTGCGATGCAGTTCGGTGCGTTTCTTTTCAGAAAGTTTCTGAACCGAAGTCTCGTCTAACAAATATTCTCCTTCGGAAGCCTCTTCGAGTAAGCCTAAAATATGAAGAAGTGTTGATTTTCCCGAACCTGATGGCCCCATGATTGATACAAATTCGCCCTCTTTTATTTCGAGGTTGATGTTGCGTAAAACATAGGTTTTGCCGAATCCTGCTGGATAATATTTGGAGATATTTTTTAGTTGAATCATTGGTTTTGTTTACGGACTTTCGCCATCTAAATCTTTCGTTTGAGTTGCAAATAATCTAAGAAATAGATGACTTTAATGGATAAATTATTATTTTGGTCGCTTTGAAGCGTATTTTGAAAATTATCAAAGTAACGTGTATTGGCTATTTCTGAACTCATAACTCCTGCATCTTTCCACACAACATTTAGGAAGCTACCAGGAGCAAACTGCCACGTATAAACCATATCAATATTAAAGTAATTGACATTGCGGTTATATTTTTCGGTTAAACCTGTTTTCGGGCTTAACGAACCATCATTGTTGAGTGTAAAAAACTCTTTGTTATCAACCACGCTCATATAATGTCTGGCTCTGAAAGTAAGTCCCATTTTGTTGGTGAAATTATACTTCAGGTTCAATACATTATCAATAGTGCTTACTTTTCTGATAGCAAATAAAGTATTTCCATCATCAAGAGTTGTGGTATAACCCAAACCTCTTGGTCTTGGCTGAAAACCAAGTTGAAGCCCAACCGAAAACTTGCTGTTGAAACGGTAATTTTGAGCTAAAAAAACATCAAAACCACTGAGTTTATAAAAATTTAAAAATACTCGCTCCACAACTTCTGCATTGACCGAATATTTCTTTGCCGAATTACTCTCTATCCAACCACCAAAAGCTACGCTTCCACCTCTTCTGAAAACTTTTCCCATTGTGCGTGGCTCGTAAAAATCGTTTTGAGCGGGGTTGTAGTTTGCAAAAGCACCAAACCAAATCAATTTTTTGGTTTGAGCATTGATATTCGCATTGAATCTCGAATTCTGATATTTACTATCTATTTCGCCGATTTTAGTATATAAATTGCTCAAACCAGCATTAAAATTCAAAAATAAGCGATTATACCAGCCTTTTGGTTCGGTGTATCGGTAGCCAACGTGGAGGTTATGATTGATAAAATTATTATTCGTAAAATAACCTAAATCGTTGCTGGTATATTTTTCGTCGGTCAAGGCCTGCGAAAGATGATAATTGAAGCGTCCGCTATTCTTTCCGAAACTCAAAGTATGACTGTATCCGAGTGAGTTTTCGCTGTCGGGTGTTTTATATTTTAAATGACTGAGCGATGCACTTCCTGCCAAATTATACGTATTTTTCTTGTCGTAAAAACTGAAAAGAGCGGCACTCACATTGGCATTGTATTCGTTTCCACCTCGTAAAACACTGGTGTTGACAAAACTTACGCTCGAATTATTCTTGAGTGTTTGGTCAAGCACAAAAAGGTTATAATTAGTCGTTGGATTGGTTTCAAACTTACGAATTTCACCCGTTTCGATATTTTCGATGGTGGCAAATTGTGCTTGCGTAACTGCATTTAAAAGACCAACACCCAAACCACTTTTTGTTCTACCCGAAATCTTTGAGGCATTAATTAGCTTCGATTCCGACGGATTTCTTAGCATTCTTTCATTGGCTTTTACGTCATCGTAGGCATCATATAAGTTAATAGGTGTGCCTCCGATTCGGCGGGAATAGAATAAATTTCCCTTGTTGAAAAGCTCAGTACCTTCCGTAAAAAAAGAACGATATTCGTTGAATTTTACCTCGAAAGGTGTCAAATTCAAGACTTGGTTATCACTTTGTACTTGCCCAAAATCGGGAATCAAGGTGGCATCAAGTGTAAAGGCTTGATTTAAGCCCAATTTTAAATCTAAGCCTCCCGAAACCTGATTTGTCCAATTTTTTTGATTGGCCGCATCAGTCGGGAAATGATTGGCATAGACCGAGAAATAAGGAAAAAGCTGCAATCGAAGCGGCGGTTTTATATCTGAAATTCCTTTCCATTGCCCTTCTTGGGTCAGAAAACCATTTACATTTGGGTCAATCGGATTCCAAGTATATTGCTGCTCGGTTTTTCTTCTTCTTCGGGTAATGTTCAACCCCCAATTTTGTACTTTATCTTTACTAAATCTAATTGCCGCATAAGGCAAAAACATCTCGAAACTCCAACCTTTGTCATGAATCACCACGGCACTTTGCCAAACGGCATTCCAGCTAAAATCTTCGCCACCGTTATTGCTATTTTGGTTTGAGGTCATCTTTGCGTCCCATTGTTCACCAAGCGGAGTCAAGAAATATTCAAAACCATTCAATTTGTCGTTGTAAGTATCGAAAATCAAACCGATGTAATCATTTGTTCCGAAACCGTCACGACCAGATAATTCTTTCGCAATGCTATCGACATTTCGCTCGAAACAAGTTCCGCCGAAATAGATTCCTGCATCATCATACATCAAATAAGTTTCGGTATGATTTCCTTTTTCTTCTTTTCGACCAGCGGTCGGCCGAAACTCGGTGTAATCATCGGCAATGGCGGCATCTTGCCAAGCCAAGTCATTCAGTTTGCCATCGATAATTACGGGTTTGTTGGTGCGTTTGGCTTCGAGTGAGCGAGGCGTTGGAGTTTGGGCAAACGTCAAGCTGAAGCCAATGCACGAGTGCATCAGCGTTAGTAAAAAGAGCTTTTTCATAATTGTTGTTTGTAAGTTCAGTTTGTGTCGTAGAAGCTTAGAGCCTTTGCGGTCACAAATTTATTTTTGTTTGGCTTCTGACAAGTATTAATAAATGTTAAGAGGTGTGTTTTTAACAATTATTAATTAATCCGATGTGAATACTTGTCTGATAAAAAAAGGTTACAAAAAGTAATTACGACAACGACACTCTTTTTACATAAAAGTTGCATGGATTCAGGTTTTGTTTTGAAATAAATTTTTGTTTTTAATGTGATAATAGCTTTTTCATAATTTTGTGTATCTGATGCCCTAAACCCTAATTTAGACAGCAATCATATAATGCCAAAAGCTGTGCCATTGTTGTAATTGTTTGATTGTCAGTGATTTGTGAATTTTATGTAAAAAAGAATTGTCCGAAAACGGACATTTTGAGTACGTCTTCGGACAATGCAGAAGGGCTTTAAAACTTATTTTACGAAGCCTATTTTTAGGTATGGATGAATAGAAATATTGCTGTATTTTGTTGTTAAACTTTCAATTTGAGTATTTTTATTAGTTGCTAATAATGAAATACCAAAATCGAAAAAAATGCGATTTCTAAATTGATTTTGAATACCTAAAACGCCACCACCACCATAAACACTACCTGCTTCGATGCTCGTAAACATATATTTTTCACCGTTATTAGGTAGTTGATTATTGAAAGTTGTATTTGAATACATTGCCATTAAGCCAAGATAAACACCATTGAAATTTTTTCCAGAACGCCCTTTTTTTACGTCTCTCGCCTTAGTGATATAATACCTTAATTGCTCTGATAATTGAATATTTGTGTAATAATTGCTTACTTTCTGAGCATTCCAAATAGGGAATCTCTTCTCAAACACAACATTATTAAATGTAGTATCAATTGAACCTTTAGATGAGAAAAACTTAAAGTGATTGAAAACACCTTTGAATGAAGTATTACTCGAAAAATAAGTGTTTCCAATTCGATGTTCGTAATCAACATCAGCTTTGATAAACTGAGAATATTTGTCAATTGAAAACAAATCAGAGGCATTGATTTTTAATAGCCTGTTTTTCTCGAAGTTGTTGTCGGTTATCAGTAACTTTCCAAATTTATCAGTTTTGGTTTTTGGGTACGAATTACCAAAACTCAATTTTAGATTAGATGCTAAAAACCATGTTTGATTTTTGGGACTTTGAGAGTTATGAGTTAGCCATCCTTTGGAGTTGGTTGAAACCTCGCTTACGTTTTTCATTCCTGCCGAAACAGATAAATCTAAAATATTTCCTGCTTGGTAGCCATAGTTTATGGCAAAGGTAGATGTTTCAAAGTAAGAATTGTAAGAAAACAAAAATGGCTGATTATCCTTCCCTCGTGCCTGCTTGTATCTAAAACTGATGTAATATCCGTGTAAATTATATGCTTGTAAGCCCATTTTTACTCTTCTTTTCATCTGAAAATACCACCGAGGCTCGATTTCATAGATAAATGGTTTGTAAGCGTAAGAATACTTTAAACCTAATAAAATAGAAAACTCTTTGAGTATTTTTTGCTCGTATATGTAATTGAAATAAAATGGAGAGTTTTGTATCACCAAAGGGGTTGTTTCGAATCCTATTCTTTGCCCAGCTTTAGCTGCACGCATAACACCCAGCTTTTGTGATATACTAATTACTTCAGTTCGGGTAAAAGTATCCACTTTTTCTTCCGAAAAACTAACTTTTACACTATCGGTTTGGGCGAAGCTGAATAGCGGGAAAAATATGAAAATGAGTAGCTTTTTCATGGTTGTGATTATTTAGCGAATCCAAGTTTTAGGTTGAGGTCTACAATAAGTGGTGCCGAATGCTCAGGTAAAAAAGAAATAGGTGGTTTTCGGATAACCAAACCAATATCCAGAAAAGACTTTTTATTGGTTTGAGTTTGGTATCCATAAGTTATTCCCAGAGTTGTTTTTGGAGAATAGTAGAAGTTTTCAGGAGCAAGTGAACCTATATTATTTCTATAACTAAAGTGTAAACCAGTATATATTCCATTCAAGTTATTGGCTGATTTACCCTTGCTAATACGTTGTTTCATATAAATGTAATAGCGAACTTGTTCATGTATTTCAAGTGTAAAAATGCTGGTGTTTTGTTTCAAAGAAGAAAAAACGGGTATTTGTAGAATGCTAAAACCATTATCTTTTTTGGTAACAGAGTCTCTTCGTCCTATTTGTTGAAAGTTTCTTTTATTAGTAAAGGATAGTACAAGGTTTGAGTTGATTGAAAAAGCAGAAGAGGCAATTTTATGCTCATACGAAATATCTCCTCTGATACTTTGGTTGTATTTATCGGCATAAATGGCATTGTTTATATTTACTTTTAAGAGCTTTTTTACCTCATAATTGCAATGTAAAAACTCGCAGTAGTTGTTCGGTAGTTGTTTTTTATGTGGAAAATAAAGCCCCAAGCCCATACGAGAAGTAGTAGATACAAACCATGTATGTGATGTAGGCGAGGAATCATTATTCACTAAATCGCCCCTTGAATTAATGTAAGTTTCTTTGCCTTGTTTTACTCCAGCCGAAAGTCCAAAATCAAGGTTATTACCAAATTGCTTTCCCCAATTTACACTAAATGCCGCATTCGGTTCAATCATATTATATGTATATCCTCCCCCATTTTTATAATAGTTTGGTTCTGAATAGGGACTATAAACCGCTCTAAGACTTAAATAGTTGCCCGTGAGGTTAGCATTTTGAATTTTCCTTTTAACTCTGTTTTTCATTTCATAAAACCATCGTGATTCTAAACCTATATTTAAATTAGGAGATGAAGAAGCAATGCCTTGGCCGCACCAAATTGTAATTGATTTATCATTCTGAATCTTTGCTTCAAACTGTAAGGAAAGAATGGGTTTTTCGTCTATGCCCGACTGTAAGTTCAATCTTACTGCACTTTTCACAATCCGATTTCCTCCAAAAGCTTTATCATATTCATCCAGTAGTGTGGTTTTTTCAAATTGCTCCACTTTTTCCTCCGAAAAACTAACTTTTACGCTATCGGTTTGGGCGAAGCTGAATAGCGGGAAAAATATGAAAATGAGTAGCTTTTTCATGGTTGTGATTAGTTTTTAATAGTAATCGAGCCGAACGAGTTATTGATGATGATTTTTGAAGAAAGGGTACTGTTGAGTATGGCCGAACGCTCAGTTTTATCGTTTTGAAGCCAGCTAAAATCTGAGGTTAAACTCATTTTGCCAAACCTTGAGCTTACATCAAAATAGAAGCTTTTAAGTGGTGCTTTTTCAAAATTTATATCAGCTTTTTCGGCATTAATATTCAGCGATTTAAGCCCATCAACCGACTCTATTCGTAGTTTGCCATACTGAGCGTTGATAGTATTTTGTCCGCCCAAGTTACTAAAAGTTAAATCTGACCGTTCGGAGCTTATTACCGCAACGCCACTGAAAGATTTGCTGATAATTTCACCATAATGCGTGTCGAGCTTGATATTTCCATTTAAATCATCAAGTTCGATGATACTGAAATCAGCCTTGATGTTTAGGTTTTTTAAATTACCTTTTACAGAAACTTTCCCAAAACTGTTCTGAATCATTACTTTCATTCCTTCGGGAATTCTGACCGAATATCTTACTTTTAGATTAGAGCTTGGTTTTGTTTTTTCGTTCGGAATCACGAGGTAATTTCGCAGGAAAACCTCTCGACTGGTTTTCTCGGCTACGTATTTGAGCATTTCTAAATCGCTGCTGGCAGTTTTTCGGTCGGGGTGTTTGGCAATTAGGTCGATAGTTACCTTTATCTCAGATTTTTCCCACGTAAGTATCTCAATATCAGCTTTTTCGGCTTCGATAGTCAAGACGCTACTGCCACTAAAAGTCTTTTCGATGCTTTTAGTCACAACCTGAAGAGTCGTTTGGGCTGTCGATGCGTGTGCCAAAATAAACATCATGGCCAGACACAGTAGCTTTATGTTGAACAGATAATTCTTCATGTCGGATTAATGAATAAATCTAAATTTGAGCGGCCATTTTTCTTATAATTTCTGATTTTTGCTGCTCAATCGAGGTCAACTGAGCCATCAATTCGGGTTCGGTGTTATACCGCCCAACGGCCTCTTTTAGTTGTTTACTTGCCGAGTTCAATTCCTCTAATTCGGTTTTGAGCGATACAAACTCGGGGTTCTGACACACGTAAGTTTGTTGTTTGCAATAAGCCACAATCATTTCATATTGTTGTTGGCTATCATCTACTGGATTTAGTAGCAGGTCTTTGTCAATGCGTTCTTCTGAATATCTAATCTGTTGTTTATCAGTGCTTAACCAATAAAATACGCCCATGATAATCGCTATCGACGCCGCTACCGAAACCCACTTCCAAGCTGAGAATTTTATTGTTTTCGGGCTTAACTTATCATCAATTTGGTTCCAAACTGCGTCGGTTGGTTCGTAGCTTGGAAGTTTTTCGAGGGCGTTTTGCAAAGCACCTTCACTGAGTTTGGACGCTATATTGTTCCAAACCTCTTCATTCGGCTCATATTCTGGTAAATTATACATTGCTTTGCTGATATTTAATTGCTCAAAATTTCTCGCAGTCGTTTTTTTGCATAAAAGAGTTGCGACTTCGACGTCCCCTCCGAAATTCCTAAGATTTCGGCTGTTTCTCGGTGCGTATAACCCTCAATTTCTATCAAAATAAAAACTGTTCGGAAGCCTTCTGGCAGCGATAAAATGGCTTTTTCGAGATATTCGGCATCAATACTGTTGCCCCACTCAATCAGGCTGTTTTCATCAAAACTTTCTACGACTTCCCAAATTTTTGGTTTTTCGAGTTTTCGGTAGGCCTTTCTGACTACGATTGTCTTTATCCAAGCTCCGAGCGTGGACTCTCCCCTAAAATTTTCTAATTTTCTGAAAACATCCAAAAAAGCATCTTGTAGCACATCGTTGGCATCATCAAAATCGCTCGTCAGCCGATACGCCAACGTAAACATGGCTCGCTTGTAGCGGTCATAGAGTATGCGTTGAGCAGAACGGTTGTTTTGTATGCAAGCTGAAATGAGTTCGGCCTCGGTCATGCAAAGAGTGTTTTTTAGCTTTCTATTATTAAAGTGCCACAATATTTGTAGAATGGTTGTATAGAAAAATATTTTTTGCAGAAAATTTTCTGAACGATATTCCTAAGTAGTCCACGGTCAATAGTCGACAAGTCCACAGAAAGTTAATGGGCTTATAAACAGCCTCTTAGCTATTTATAGAATTGTCGATTATATCAATCTTATTAATTAAAAGGGTATTTATGAAATCTGAAATTGTATCTTTTCTGAATCTAACGTATATTTGAATAAGTTAGAAAAATTATGAAAAAGATAAAATAAAAATGAACCGCATAGATAGACTTTTCGGGATTCTTACCTTTTTGCAATCAAGAAAATATGTTTCGGCCGAAAAAATTGCCGACAAATTCAAAATCAGTGTCCGTACCGTTTACAGAGATTTGAAGGCTCTGAGTGAATCGGGTATTCCGCTGAGTTTTGAGCCAAATAAAGGGTATTTTGTAGTGCAAGGGTATTTCCTTCCACCTATTTCGCTATCAACCGAAGAGGCCAATGCTCTTCTCTTGACCGAATCTTTAGTTTATGGTTTTACTGATAAATCTATTCAGAAACATTATTCCAACGCTCTCAATAAAATAAAGTCGATTTTACCAACGCAGCAAAAGGAAAAAGTCGAGTTTCTGACCAATAATATCAAATATCAAGTCCCCGAACGCCTTACACAAGACTACGAGCATCTCTCAATTTTGCAGCAAACCATTGCCGCCAAAACCATCATTGC
>NZ_JBMLRC010000379.1:0-1794 GCF_049241225.1 Emticicia sp. | reverse complement strand
AAGTCAAGATTCATAGCTTTGTTATATTTGTGGCCAAAGTTACGGTTTTATTAATATATTTTAAAATCATAGGTAAATCATTTGGCACTCTAATTGTAAGTAGCGAATATTGCATTAAAAAATACCTTTCTATGTACTTATCTATTATCTCACCCGTTTATAGAGCCGAAGAAATTGTTGAACAATTAGTTACAGAAATCCATCAATCTGTCAAACCAATAACTGATTCTTATGAAATCATATTAGTAGAAGATGGAAGTCCCGATAAATCGTGGGAAGCAATTTTGCGTGTATGTGAGCGAGATAAAGTAGTAAAAGGCGTAAAACTTAGCCGTAATTTTGGCCAACATGCCGCAATCACGGCGGGTTTGGCTACTTCGAAAGGTGAATGGGTAGTTGTGATGGACTGTGACCTTCAAGACCGACCTGACGAAATTCCTCACCTATTGGCTAAGGCCAAAGAAGGCTACGAGTTAGTCTTTGCTCAACGCCAAGTCCGTCAAGATGGATTTTTTAAGAAACTTTCTTCAAAATTATTTTATAAGGTTTTCAGTTATCTAACCGATACTGTGCAAGATAGTAGTGTAGCTAATTTCGGAATTTATCATCGTAAAGTTGTTGATGCAGTGGTTAGCTTGGGCGACCGTATTCGGTTCTTTCCTACCATGACTCAATGGGTGGGCTTCCGAAAAGCATATTTACCCGTGAAACACGACGAACGAGCATCCGGAAAGTCTTCCTACTCGTGGTCAAAACTGATAGAATTAGCCTTCAATAATATCATTTCATTTTCTGATAAACCTCTCAGGCTTACTGTTCGCTTAGGTCTAATAATGTCAGTTATTGCAATTCTTTTGGGAGTAGCATATTTATATTTATACTTTACTGACCAAATCAAGCAACTGGGCTTCGCGAGTATTATCATCTCAATCACCTTCTTTTCGGGCTTAATAATCTTTATTTTGGGCATTATTGGTATTTACTTAGGTAAAACTTTTGAGCAAGTAAAAGGTCGCCCGGCTCATATTATTGATCAAAAACTTAATTTCTGATGAAAGAACTAACGTGGGATAGTGATTTTTTCAATAAGAAAATCGGAAGAATTGATATTTCAGACGATTACGCTTTACTAGTCGAAAATCTTGAAAAAGCGTTTCAACAGCAATATGATTTAATCTATGTTTTTGGAAATAAAAGCACTTCTATTCCGAGCGAAATTCTTGAAAAATTTAATGGAAAAATAGTCGATAAGAAGATAACCTATTCTGCTAAAGTTACAGATTTAAGAACCAAAAATACCATCGAAATCAAAGAATTCAGAGAGCAAAACGGCAGTCAATTATATGATTTAGCCTATTTAAGTGGCACACACTCAAGATTTAGATTAGATAAAGGTTTAGATATCGAAAACTTTAAGCGTTTATACCGAGAATGGATTGATAAATCAGTAAGACATCAAATTGCTGAAAAGGTATTTGTTTATGAAGATAAGCAGCAAATAAAGGGAATGGTAACGTTGGGAGTTAAGGAAAAAGTAGCAAACATCGGACTAATAGCCGTTGATGAAGCTTTGCAAGGAAAAGGCGTAGGGATGTCATTGATTGATGCTTGTGTGCAATACTGCAAAACTGAAAATATTACAACACTTGATGTCCCAACTCAGCTTGATAACACCCAAGCTTGCAAGTTTTACGAAAAATGTGGTTTTACCGAAAAATCAGTCCAAAACATTTATCATTTCTGGGCATAAAAAAAGCCTTTCTTTTCAGAAAGGCTTTCTTCAATATTCTTTGA
>NZ_JBMLRC010000378.1:0-4315 GCF_049241225.1 Emticicia sp. | reverse complement strand
ACTTGGCGATAGTTTCCCTGATGTAAAGATTTTGCTTACTGGCTACCAAGTAATAGCTCAAGGTCTTGATTTACCGAAAAATGCCGAGGTAGTAAATAATGTAAGACAATTAATGGAATTTGCCGAAGGTTAATAATAATCGTCCACAGTCGGCAGTCCATAGTGAAGTAAAGTATATTCAATAGTAATGTCATAAAAAAAACGGCTCGATTTTCTGAAAATCGAGCCGCTTTTTTATTTGTTCATTGCGAGATAATTTGTAGCATATCTCAGAGATTTGCCACAAATGTTTTACACAATCTCCTTACGCTTTCCTTTCGTAAAAGTGTAAATCAAAACGCCTATTCCGAGCAATACGGCAGGAATACTCAAGATTTGCCCCATATTCAATGCCATTTTATCTTCAAAAGCTTCTTGGTTTTCTTTCAAGAATTCGTAGCAGAATCTAAGACCAAAGCACCAAATCAAGAAGATTCCGAGCAACAATCCACGAGGGGTTTGTGCCTTATATTTATTCCAAAGGAAAAACAAAACACCGAACAGCACTAAGCAAGAAAGAGCTTCGTATAATTGTGCTGGGTGGCGAGCAAATCCTTCGGGTGTCATTACAAGGTTTCCATCGGGCGACATACTGAAAAGATTAAATCTAAACGCCCACGGCAGATTACTTTCTTTTCCCACAATCTCGTGGTTCATTAGATTTCCCATACGAATGAAAAAACCCGCTAAGGCTACCGTAATCACTACACGGTCGGCCACCCATAAGAAAGGTTGGTCTTTGTGGCTGCGAGCGTAGAGAATCAAAGCTGTTACGATTCCGACCAAAGCACCGTGACTTGCCAAACCTTGATAAGGTGGCGTAATCATATCTATCAGGAATGTTCCTGGGTTTTTCAGAAAATCATCAAATTCATAGAAAAAATAATGTCCAAATCTTGCTCCAATGACGGTAGCTACTATCATTACGAATAGAAGTGTATCAAGGTCTTTTTCGGATTTGCCTTCTTTTCTGAAAACATTGAGCATAATTTGGTAGCCCAACAAAAAGCCCGAAGCAAACAAAAGTCCGTACCAGCGTAATTCAAAACTACCAAGTTTTGCTATAATCGGATTGACGTTCCAAGGAATTTCTAAAAGAGTCATTTATAATTGGGTTTGAAATTTCCTCAAAAATATGAGTTTTCTCTGAGAGGTTGCGTAATTTTGTGACAGATTGTTTAAAAATGTTGTTAGTGGTAAGTGTTAATGTAGAATTAAGAATGTATAATGCAGAATGTATAGTGTTGATTATTAGCAAATTATACAATTGACACTGTGACTTTTGTCTCTTTTATAAATCGTAGATTTAGTGATAAATCTAAAAAACAAACAAGTATTACTCATCTTCTATCCATATTATTCCCCCATCGGGGGGCAGGGGGCTTATGAAAATAAACATCGGTATCATTGGTGGGGCTGGCTACACAGGTGGCGAATTGCTCCGTATTTTGCTCAATCACCCACAGGTAAATATTAGTTTCGTTAATTCGAAAAGCCAAGCAGGAAAACCTGTTTATTCAACGCATACAGATTTGATAGGCGAAACCGACTTGCTTTTTACCGACCAAATGCCTTTCGACGAAGTTCAAGCAATTTTTCTTTGCTCGGGCCACAACGAATCGAAAAAGTTTTTAACAGAAAATACGATTCCCGAAAGCCTCAAAATCATTGACCTAAGCACCGACTTCCGTGACCAAAGTAATGGTTTTGTCTATGGTTTGCCCGAATTGCAGCGAGATTTGATAAAAACAGCTACCAAAATTGCGAATCCGGGTTGTTTTGCTACAAGTATTGAGCTGGCTTTATTGCCTTTGGCCAATGCTGGGTTATTGAATGAAGATGTACATGTGAGTGCCGTAACGGGTAGCACGGGAGCAGGACAATCTCTTTCGGCAACTACGCATTTTAGTTGGAGAAACAATAATATCTCTATCTACAAAGCATTTACGCACCAACACCTGAAAGAAATCAATCAAAGCCTTAAAACTTTGCAACCTGCTTTTGGCAAAGCTGTAAACTTTATTCCTTATCGTGGAAACTTCAGCCGAGGCATCATGGCGAATGTTTATACCAAGTTTGCTGGTACAATAGAAGAAGCCAAAGAATTGTATAAGAATTATTATGCTTCGCACCCGTTTACGCACTTGAGCGAAGCGGCCGAAATAGATTTAAAACAGGTTGTAAATACCAATAAGTGTATTTTGCATCTCGAAAAACACGATGATAACTTATTGATTACAAGCATCATTGATAACCTAACCAAAGGAGCTTCTGGCCAAGCAGTACAAAATCTAAATCTTGTTTTTGGATTAGAAGAAACAACCGGATTGAAATTAAAATCGGTTGGGTTTTGATAAGTTTTTTCCTTTTCGTTGCCTTCGACTCCGCTCAGGCAACGAAAAGTTTTAATTTTTAATCTTCATAAAATTTCCTTTCTACAATATTCCGCCATATTTTTTGTTATAAAACTGCCATAAAAGGTTAAATTTGTAGGTCTAAAAAATAAAATGCTGATAATCAGACACTAAAATCTTGACATATTGTCAGATTTTTACCTTTGGTTAGGTATTTGTTAACAGTAAAACTTCATAAAAAGAGAATTAACGAACAAGAAATATAAAATGCTTAATTTTTTAACAAAAGGTATCAGCCAGATTTTCGGTACGAAGTCTGATAAAGATAACAAAGAGTTACAACCCTACGTAAAACTCACCAACGAAGAATTCGTGAAACTTGCGAGCCTTTCGCACGATGAATTTAGAGCTAAGACTAAAGAACTTCAAGACTATATTGCTCAGAAACTTTCGCACATCGACCAACAGATTGACGCCCTCAAAGAAGGAATCGACAATAATCCTGATATGCAGGTTGACGAAAAAGAGGTTAGTTTCAAGAAAATTGATGCCTTGAAATTGGAGCGAAACAAAGAGTTGGAGGTTGTTTTGTTAGAAATTCTTCCGAAAGCCTTTGCTATCGTTAAAGAAACAGCTCGTCGTTTCTCCGAAAACTCTGAAATCGCCGTTACGGCTACTCACCTCGACCGTGAGTTGGCCATGAGAAAGTCGCATATCACGATTGAAGGCGATAAAGCAATTTGGAAAAACCAATGGGTAGCGGCAGGAAATTTGATGACTTGGAACATGGTGCATTACGATGTTCAGATTATCGGTGGTGCGGCACTTCACAAAGGCAAAATTTCTGAAATGGCTACGGGTGAAGGTAAAACATTGGTGGCTACTTTCCCTGCATTCTTGAATGCCTTGGCAGGAAAAGGCGTACATATCGTAACGGTCAATGATTACTTGGCTCGTCGTGACTCTGAGTGGATGGGGCCAATTTTTGAGTTTAACGGCATTACTTGTGAGTGTATAGATAAATATCCTGCCAACTCGGCCGCTCGTCGTGCTGCGTATCGTGCGGGAATTTGTTACGGAACAAACAACGAATTTGGTTTCGATTATCTACGTGACAACATGGTAAACGACCCAGAAGAACTCGTACAGCGTGAACACCACTACGCAATGGTCGATGAGGTTGACTCAGTTTTGATTGATGATGCTCGTACACCATTGATTATCAGTGGCCCGATGGCTCGCACGGGTGACGAAGAATTGTTTATTTCTTTAAAACCACGTATTCAGAGAATTGTAGAAGCACAAAAAGCATTGACTAATGGCTACTTAAATGAAGCTAAAAAGTTGATTGCTGCTGGAAACAAAAAAGATGGTGGCTTGGCTTTATTCCGTGCGTACCGTGGTTTACCGAAAAACAAACCATTGATTAAGTACCTTTCGGAGTTCGGAATGAAAGCGATGTTGCAAGAAACCGAAGCAATCTACTTGGCAGAAAACCAAAAATTAATGCCAGAAGCCGATGCTCCGCTTTATTTCACTATCGATGAAAAAAATAACTCAATTGAGCTAACCGATAAAGGAATTGATTTCTTGACAGGCGAAAGCGAAGACCATAATTTCTTCGTAATGCCAGATTTAGGTGTTGATTTGGCGGCTATCGCAAAATCTGACCTAAATGAGCAAGAAAAAATCTTGAAAAAAGATGAGTTAATTCGTGATTACTCAACCAAAGCCGAGCGTATCCACGCCGTTAACCAATTATTAAAAGCCTATACTTTATTTGAAAAAGACGTCGAATACGTTGTGATTGATAATAAAGTAATGATTGTTGATGAGCAGACTGGTCGTATCATGGATGGTCGTCGTTGGTCAGATGGTTTGCACCAAGCTGTTGAAGCAAAAGAAAACGTAAAAGTTGAAGA